>DSDX01000274.1 GCA_011048485.1 Candidatus Aminicenantota bacterium
ATCTCGTAATCCGCGCAACAATCATACGAACGTTGCCTTTCTTATACAATTATCCCGCCGCTCTTAGTAAAGCCAGCCTTTACCATAGAGGCCATCCAACCGTCCCAAAGCCCGCAACCTTGGCCCAAATGCGGCTCAGACCCACATTTACGTGGCCGTATTGTCTTTAATAACAACTAAATAATCAGGTGCTCCGCCGATCTCCGGATCCAAAGGTCGGAGGTTCGAATCCTCTCAGGCACGCCACGTTTCCCCCCAGATAGGGTGCGACAGTCCTGGGAAATCCTCTTCCTCAGAGCCCGGAGAGATCCGCTCACCTCTCGAAGATCAGTCATCCTTCTTAGACCGATGGGTCTTCGCGGTCTTCGTTTTCTTGATGGTGGCCAGTGCATCCTTGAGGACCGGGAGGGACAAGATGTCCTTGGGCCGGCCGACCGTTTCCTTGCTCTTGATGATCCTATCCAACGCCAGGATCCTGACGGGAAGGCCTCCGAGATCGACAAGGAAGGCGTTCTTCGTTTCCTCGTCGAAGCTGCCCAGCCCATGCATCGTCAGGACGATGTCGAAAAGCTCGACCCCCCCTCCCGCGAATGTCGGGGGATGCAGGCCGATCGAGGGAACGATGGCCCCTCCGACCTTGGCCACCGCCTTCCTGAGTGCCGGATCGGCCAAATCCCTGAACCAGAGGTCGATGTCCTGGGTAACGACCGGGGCCCCCTGCAAGGCCGCGGCGGCGGCCCCGACGATCATGTAATCCACTCCCTGCTTATGAAGCTCCTTCAAGAAGGAGACCTCCTTACCGGTGAAGATCGCTTTTTCTGCCACGGATCAAGCTCCTTCGCAACCGCTGAATCGGTTTTTCCTCCAACAAAAGGAGGGTTAACCGGACATTGTCCCGGTCGAGTTTCGGATCACTGGCGACGATGCGGTCGGTAAGGCTCAGGATGCGGCGGATCTTCGTGACGTCCGGGTTCTCTTCCGTGAGGAAAGCCCCGGGCCGAACGGATAGCATTTCTCCAATTGCACGGAGCGAGGCGGGAAGAACAGAGCTTTTATGGACGAGGTGGTAGAATGCGGTCTTGCTGACGCCGGCCTTGGCAAGTAGGGCGGTGAGGCTCAGGCCGCGCTCTCCGGCGAGCATCCGAAGTCTGTTCAAGTCGATCCGCATGGCTTAATAGTACTAAAAAATAGAACTCGATGCAAGTCGCCCTCGAAGTCCGTCTGCCGCAGCAGAATGACAAGTTGCATTACCCGGCGCTCCGCCGTTCTCCGGATCCAAAGGTCGGAGGTTCGAATCCTCTCAGGCACGCCATTTACAATCCCCTTTTATCTAATAAAAACAACGACTTGCGGGCCAAACCCTTGACAAGGCAAGTGACCCGCTTTTACCCATTGCGCCCTGTTTTCACCTGCAAAACGGACGTAGAAGCGGAGACGCCTGACCTCTCGAGTGACCCACCCATTGGATTTGGCCTCGAGAAGGAGCGAGTGTTAGGGGCACGGGCAAGAAATTACGACTGATCTTTCCTCGCGCGTGACGATCCAATCCCTCGCTGAGTTTCTTCTTGGCCAAACATCTCATCGAGAATCGTCACGGCACTTGCGACAAATTCTGAACAGTTGGCATAAGCATTGGCCTTCATGGCCGCCTCTCTCTTTTCGGCTGTGCTGATATCGTGCCCAATCAGGTCCCTGCACATTATTGTAGAATGTTTCTCCTCGAACTTCGAAACGAATTCCTTGACAGTATCCATGGTTTTGAGTCCTGCCGTCATATCATCAATGTTGTCACTGTTGGTCGCCTTTAGTCCAATGACCAGGACTGCCCCACTCACAGCTCCGCAAACGTGGCCCAATCCGCCGATTCCTCCCGCCATCCCACGCCCAAGCCCGGCCGCAAGATCTTTCTCTATTCCCAACTCGGGGGAGTAGGTCGCCAGCACGCCCGTACAGCAGCTTCCGTATTTCTGCATATTGGAAAGGGCTTCCTCAACGGTGCTCTTCTGGGAGATATTATTCTTGAGGGATTCAGGGCTGTTTTCACGACCCAATATACGCAAGGGCCCCAGCGAAGCTGTTAAGGCACTTGCTGTCATCATCTTGATGAAATCTCTCCGTTCTTTTTTCATTTGCTACTCCTTTCTGAATGCTTCCGTACATGTATACCATATGATGATCGTTTCAAAAAACAATCAAGGGAGAGAGGTTGCGCTGATCTCCAGCCGGCTCAATCGGGGAAACACTCCCCGTTTGCGATCCAATTCGATCATCAGGAAAGCGTAGCAGTGGCCTGACCCCCCTGAAATCGATCCATCTCCTGTGGTAAGATTTTGGCAACTCTTTTTTCCATGCTCTTAGGCGTATTGAGGGCAATTTATGACCCTCCTGGAGGCTGGAATACCCACCCTTCTGAGGCAGGTTCTGGGTTGACATGCCCGGCTGAACGGGTTCTAATGGGGGCATCAGATTCGGGGAGGGGATAATGAAAAAGTACCTGTCTGTTATTCCTTTGGTCTTCCTGCTTTGTTTCGTCGTCGGTTGCCAGGATAAGGCGGCGATGGCGGAGCTGGAGGAGTTCAGGGCTAAGGCAATGGCTGAGGAGCAGAATAACGCAAAATTGATGAACGTGGTAAAAAAGATACAGGAGGCCATGGATAACCACGATTCAATTGCCATAGCCCAATGCTATGCAGAAGACGCCACAATGGTCATGCCAGGCGAGCCAGAACCGGTGCGAGGCAGAGAGGCTATTGCGAAAAACCAAGAAGTTTTTTTTCGTGCGATGCCAGATGTAAATGTGAAGTTTATTACCTTGTTGTCCGGGAACCATATTGTCTTTGAAGGGACTACAGAGGGGACATTTACAGGACCAATGACCACTCCGGCTGGGGATATTCCTCCAACCGGAAAAAGCGCAAAGTTTAAATTTGTGTTTATCGCAAAAGTAAATGCTGATGGACTAATAGAAGAAGATAGAACTTATTATGACACCGCAGATTTCATGAGGCAATTAGGGATCATTGATTAGTAGAGCCGGGTCTCAATCCGCAACTCGGATTTGAGCTAAAGCCGCGGGAAGAGAAGAAATAGCTGCTCACTTAATCACCCGCTCAATCGGGCGGACACCTGATCCTGAGGTCTTGGAACTTAGGCAGACCACCCCGCCACGCATCCATGTCAAAAAAAGTGCGTGAACCCGCCTAATTCTGGCTAAAGGTGCTCAAAGGAAAACAAGCCATTTTCCCCTGGAAATCGAGTTTTCCACATTTGCCCAGGTGAGTGGGGTAGGGGACTCCGGATCCAAAGGTCGGAGGTTCGAATCCTCTCAGGCACGCCACGTTTTCCCCCTGTTGACCCGAGAAGATCGATGACTTGTGCTGAGAGCCGGGTTCCGTGGTCCATAAGCGCTTGCGGACCATCAAAAACTCGCATTTGCCGCCGACACGTCATGAATCTTGACCTGTGCTTCCGGCTAATCTGTTAGTTCCACCTGCCAAGACTCTCTTATATCGGGTGGCGTCTTTTTTTCGGAGTGAGGTCCATTTCTGCGACGCCAAGAGTCACGAGTTAGAACCGATATAAATATAAAATATGCTTGACATATTGTATAGTAAACACTACTATATGTATAGTCTAGCGAACATATCATGGTAAGCCTGCCTTTTTTAAAGGAGTAGCGATATGAGCCATATCGAGAGAATGAACAGATTCCGCAAAAATCTATTGAAAGGGATCCTCTGGGGATTTGGTATCTGGATCACTGCGCAGGTGATCTGGACCGGGATCGCCTTTAACGGCATCATTTCCCAGACTTCTCATGTCTTCGGCATAGTCGGCCATATTATCCAGTTTGCAGTCTATGCCTCTATCCTCATCACCATATTCTTTTCGCTGAAATATTGGAGGTACAAATGGAGCTTGCGGAAAGACCCGCAGGTCCGGTCTGCGCTTGACGATGAAAGACTGCGATTGAGTTGGTTGAAGGCCTACCGGTTCGCATTCTTCACCGTGGTTGTTTCATACATCATCCTTTTCTTGAATGAATCGATCCCCGTTATCATTTTTCACAAACGGGTTGTTTCCATTCCCCAAGAGACGCAGACCCAATTGACCTTGCTTGTGGCCGTCCTGTCGTGCGTTGGCGCATTCCTCCATTACAGCCGGGAAGAATGACATGGATAATATTTCGTTAGGAAATGATCTCAAGGTGCACCGGGCGCGGAAAAACATTACCCAAGAGGAACTTGCCGAGCTTGTTGGGGTGACGAGGCCGACTATCAATTTCATCGAAAACGGGCGTTTCGTGCCTTCAACACTCCTGGCACTGAAAATCGTAAAAATTTTCAGCGTACCGTTTGAAGAGGTTTTCTTCCTTAGAGAAACGTGACCATGATCTCATGGCCCTTGGGAGACGGTTTCTCGACCACAGGCATTCCAACCTGCTCAGGAACTTAGGTCAGCCTTTTGTGACGGGACTTTTTTCCGGAGGAGACTGCTCCCCGGGACGGGCCGGAAGGAGCTTCATTCGTAGCGCAGCTCGTCCACGGGGTTGGCCCGGGCGGCCCGCCACGACTTGAGGCCGACCGTTACGAGAACGACGGTCAGGACGAGCGATGCCGCGAAGAGGAAGGCGCCCAGTTCGACCTGAACACTATAAGGGAAGTTTTGCAGCCACGCCTTGGCCGCGAAGTAGGCAATGGGCCAGGCCAGGGCACTCGCGATGACGACCAGGACGATGAATTCCCGGCACAACATGGTCCAAATAGCCCCCGCCGTAGAGCCGAGGACCTTGCGGATCCCGATCTCCTTGGCCCTTTGTTCGGAGGCGAAGGTGGCCAGTCCGAACGATCCGACGCAGGCGAGGAGGATGGCCGCTGCCGTGAAGAACCGGAAGAGCCCCCCGAGCCTGGCCTCGGCCCTGTGCTGACTGGCGTAGAACTCGTCCAGGAAGAAAGCATAGAAGGGATGGTCGGGGAACATCCTCTTCCAGGCCTGCTCGATCGAAGCCATCGTCCCTTGGACATCCCGCGTCTCGAGGCGCAAGCTCAATCGCCTGGCCCGGTTCTCAATGGGCCCTTCCGTGCTGACGTATTCGACGCAGGTCGGCGCGATGACGGAATAGAGCGAGCGCTGATGGATGTCCCGGAATACCCCGATGACCTTCTTCTTGGCGTAGCTGTCCGAGAACGGCACGGCAACCTCGATGGTTTTCCCGATGGGGGCGTCCCAGGGCAGGGCCTTGGCCGCGGTCTCGTTGATCATGACGGCGTCAGTGCGGTCGGTGACGATGTCCCCGCAAAAGGCGCGTCCCTGGACGACCTCGACGCCGAACGTGCCGATGAAACCGTCGTCCACGAGAAAGGCGTCCATCCGGAGCGGTCGCTCGCGCGGCAGCCCCTCGGGGAACGTCGGGAGGTTGAACAAGTACATCTCGCCTGGGACCATGGACGACGCCCCGGCCCGCGTGACGCCGGGAATCCTCAGGACCTCGGCCTTGAAGGCCTTGAGGCCGCGCCGCACGTCGTCGTTCTGAATGGCCAGGACCGCCAGGTTGTCCTTTTGAAACCCGAGATCCTTGTTCTGCATGTAACTCATTTGGCTGAAGATGACGACAGTCACGATGATGAGGACGGAGGTCGCGGCGAACTGGAAGGCGACCAACGCCGCGCGGACCCTCGAGCCCCGGGGACCCCGCGTGAGGTTCCCGCGGATGATCGCGATGGGTTCGAAAGAGGACAGAACGAGCGCTGGGTAGCCCCCTGCCGCGAGGCCGAGGAAGACGAAGACCACCGCCAGGCTCCCTATGACGAGCGGCGTCGCAAGAAGGCCCGCCGGGACCGTCCGGCCCATAAGCCCGCCGAAATAGGGGAGGAGCAGCCGGGCCGCGGCTAGGGCGAGCCCGAAGCCCAGGACGCCGTAGAGGTAGGTCTCTCCGAGGAATTGGAGGATGAGCCCGCGCTGCTTGGCCCCTAAGACCTTCCGCACGCCGACCTCTTTCGCCCGGAGGGCCGCGCCGGCGGTGGCGAGGTTGGTGAAGTTGATGGAGGCGACAAGGAGGATGATCAGGGCGATCGCCGCGAAGACATAGACCGTCCGGATGTCGCCGTTGGCCCCTAGCTCGCCTTGCAGGCGCGAGCGAAGATGGATGCTCTTGAGGGGCTGCAGGAACAGCTCGATGGACATCCCTGTGTCGCGGAACAAGGGCTCGATGCGTCGGGCCGCGAAGTCCTCGAGCTTCGGCGCGAACTCGCCGACATCGGAATTCTCCGCGAAAACGATGTAGGTGGCGAAGCTCCCGCCTCGCCAGTCGCCGATCCGGGGGTCGTACTTGATGAAGGTCGAGAACGAGGCCAGGACCTCGAAGAGGAAATGCGACTGGGGCGGAGGGTCGCGGACCACTCCTGTGATCCGGTAATCGATCCGGTTGTCCCAGTTGATGGACTTGCCGAGCGGGTCCTCGTCCCCGAAATACTTTCGGGCCGTCGTTTCCGTGAGAACCATCGTGAAGGGGGCCTCGAGGGCCGTGCGGGGGTCTCCATTGACGAGATCGAACGAGAACACCTCGAAGATCGACCGGTCAGCGTAGAACACGTTGTCCTGGAAGAACCTCTTGGTCCCGTAAGCGAAGGCCCTTTTGACCGTCGGGCTGAGACGGACGGCGCCGACGACCTCGGGGAATTCCTCGACCAGGGTTGGCCCGGTCGGCGCGGGGACCGTGGCTAACTCGTTCATCGTGCCGGCGCTCACCCGGCGCAAGGCGACCCGGCAGATCCGGTCGGCCTTGCCGTGATAAGCATCAAACGAGAGCTCGTATCCGACGTAGGCGAGAACGAGGATGGCGCAGGTCAGGCCCAGCGTTAGCCCGAAAAGGTTGATGAGCGAATAGGACCTGCGGCGGAAGAGGTTGCGGTAGGTGATCTTCAGATGATGAAGGCCCATGGCGGCCGATCCGTCTCCTATCTACCGCGAAACGGTCCAGGCGTCAACGGGGGCGTCCTTTCTTGCCCATTGCGCCAGGGGGGTTTCGAATCAAGAGGTCGGAAGGTCCAATCTTCTCAGGCATGCTCTTCTAAAGACAACCCCGGTTAATGGGCCTTTAGGGGCGGTCTCCGGTTCCCGGTTCTTCATTGTGTCGGCGGCCGAGCCGGATCCCGCATTTCGGGCAGAATTTAGAGGGTGCGACGAGACCAAGGTACCCCCCACAGGATGGACAGCGCCAGATGATCACATGCACTGCCAAAGTCACAATAAAGGCGGCGTAGGCGACGGGACCTGCGATCGAAAAGGGGATTGCCAGAAACCGGCCATGAGTGAGCCTGGCGAGTAGAGCGATGGCGGCCAGGACGAGAAAGGGAATGGACGTTAGGTTGACCATCCTTTTCCGCCTGAGGAAAACCATCTCGAAGGCCATGTTTGGCGTTTCCGGGGTGTCCACTCGACCCTCCTTCTGCCTTATTCTTTGCTTGTCGGGTATGCGGCGATGGCTTCAGCAATCATCCGGCATTAATCTACCACCCCCTGAATATCCTTTTCAATCCTTTTAGCCTCGGGCGCCGGCGGCGGACCGGGCCGAAGGGCGAATCATCCAAGTTTAGATCTTGTTCGGATCAGCCCAGGCCTGCCCAATTTTGGGCGGTTTACCGAGTGGTATAAATATGGCAGAAGCGAAAGATCGGCCAGCTTATCAGAAATTGTATTAACCACTAATTAGGCACGCCATCCAACTCCGGATCCAAAGGTCGGAGGTTCGAATCCTCTGAAGACCCCACGCTCTTGACTCCGGCCCAGGGCCCTGAGACCTCGCGGATCCCGCGGGGTGTTCACGAGATGATGAACCGGGTCCTGAACGACTCGGATCTGTGGCAGGGATGGAACGGATCGTCGGCGATCCCGAACCCGCTTTTCAGCCGGTCCCGGAGCCTGGAGATGTTCTTTTTGAGGGGGGCCGCCTCTTTTTCGTGCATCTCGTCGTTCGAGAGCTCCCCGTTGACCTTGGCGAGATACTTTAAGATGCCCCAGAGCCGGTCGGAGCCTCCCGTCTTCTTGTCGTCGAAGCCGAGCTCTCTATAGTGTTTCACCCCGATCGGCCGGCCTCCCGCCCTGATATCGATGGAGTCCCCGCTCATGAAGCGGATGATGACGCTGTCCCAGGTCGCGTACGAGGGAATGTCAAAACATGGCATCGGCGGCTCCTCCCTCCCTCTACTATACACCCTTCGGGCGGGATCTCGATGAAATAAAAAAGGGGACGGCCGAACCGGCCGCCCCCTGAGTGGAGCCGTGACTCACGGCCGCGGACTCTCCGAAGGTCTTAGTACCTCCGGTTTCCGCCGAAACCGCCGGACCTCGATGAGTCCGTTCTCGGCTTGGCTTCGTTGACCTTGAGGGCGCGGCCCTTCAGGTCCTTGCCGTTCATCATGGAGACGGCCTTCGTGGCCTCCTCCCTGCTGGGCATCTCGACGAAGCCGAAGCCCCGCGATTCGCCGCTGAACTTGTCTTTGATGACGGCCGTCTTGTCGACCTGGCCGAACGCCTGGAAGCTTTCCCTCAGGTCGTTCTCGTTGACGGTGTTGGGCAGATTGCCAACGTAGATGTTCATTCTCGTCTCCTTTCGACGATGGAAAGACTCTCCCGAGCCTTCCCGGTTCCTAAAGATCTTTGAACGTCATAAAGGAGAGGAGTGTGTGACCGATCAGGGCCTCCGGCCCCTTCCTTTAGCCATTCAGGTGTTTATAGCTAGGGTTTCCCTTTGCTGATGAACAAAGGCATTATACCACAAACGGGCTCGATTTCCTGTTTATTCCGAGGGATTCCGGCCGGATCTCAACTCGAGGACCTGGCCCAGCCGGAGCAGCTCGAGCCGCAAGACGTCGTAATCCACGTCTTGCACAGGGATATCCTGGCGAACAGCAATCCTCGCCGCCGCGGCGGCCGACTGTCCCAGGATCATGAAGACGGGCTCCATGCGAATGGATCCGTAGGCGATATGCGACGAGCTCAGGCAGACGGGCACAAGGAGATTGGTGACTTCCTTCCGGCGGGGGATGATGGCCTCGTAGCTGATAAGGTAGGGCCCGCCCGGGTTGACCTCGATATCGCCCTCGTTCCGGGCGCAGCCGCGGGCATCCACATACCGCTGCACATGGTGGGAGTCCATGTTGTAGGATCCCATCCCGATCGACTTGACGGTGGGCTTGCGCCCTGTGAGATGCGATTCCGTCATCACGAAGTCGCCGACCATTCTTCGGGCTTCCCGGACATAGATCTGGTGCGGCCAGTGATCGTTATCCTCGAATTCATCCCGGGCCAGGCCCCATCGGCCCATCCGCTCCCTCACGTCTTTTGGAACCCTTGGATCATTGGCCAAGTACCACATCAGTCCCTTTTGGTACCGTTCATGCTCTCGAACGATCTCCTGTCGGCGTTCGTAGCTCGCCTCCGGGTAGTCATGGTTCATCCCGATATCGTCGGTGGAGAAAGCGCCGTGATTATTGGTGTCGGTCTTGTGGTTGGGGGCCGGATCGAACTTGTTCCAGATCCCCCTCCAGCCCGCATCCAGATAACGGCCCAGAAGCTCGTACTGCAGGGGCTCGTATCCCTCCGGCTTCGGGAAGGGAACCCTGTTCTCTTCCGCGGTGGTCAGGCACATCCGGAAATTGTAGGCCTGGACCTTCTTGTCACCCGAACCCTCCTCGCCGGGGCCCTCGTCATGAATGCGCGGCAGCAACCCGCTCGAAGGATCGTCAGGGACGACATAGGGAGAGATATCATGTTCGAACTGATGAAAGACCGCGTTCCGGGTCTGGACGCCGTTGAGCGTTTCCCCGTACCGGGAATTGGGCTCACGTCCGAC
>DSDX01000393.1 GCA_011048485.1 Candidatus Aminicenantota bacterium
ACGAAAGCCAGCGTCGTTCCCGAGTCCCTCTCGCGGCTTCTGAGAAATCGGGCCAGCTCGCCGGACGTCATCTCCTTGCCGCGCTCGTCGAGGCAGATCACATACGCCCCGGCGAGATGCCTTTCGAGCCCCTGCGCCTCGAGCTCCTTGATCCGGCCGGCGTGCTTCTCCTCCAGGCCGCGGGCGGCGCGCGTCTCGACAATCTCGATGTCGGCGAGGGGGCGGATGCGCGACCTGTAGAGATCCTGCACCCCCCGCAACTCGGGATTCTTCGTCTTGCCGGGCCAGAGAAATCTCAGGCGCATGGCCGAAAACGCCCATAAACAATAGCGATTCGACCTCGCCTTGTCAATATCTTTCGGTCGATTGTCATCGTAAGCGCGCGACTCCTTCATATCGAGGAGGCCCGGGCCCGAGGAAGGAAAGGATGGGGGGCCGGCCCCGAGACACGCGGGTCAAAGATCGAGCCGAGGCGCGTCGCCCCAGAGGTTCTCCAGGGCGTAGTTCTCCCGGGCCACCCGCGAAAAGACGTGGACGACGAACCACCCGTAGTCGAGCAGGATCCATTCGGCCGCCTGGCGGCCTTCGACGCTGAGGGCCCGGAGCCCGGCCGCCTTGAGCGCGACCTCGACGGCCTCGGCCACCGCGGCGTTCTGGCGGGACGAATTCCCGTGGGCGATGACGAAGAAGTCGGTGAACGACGATATCTCCCTCAGATCGAGGACGCAGAGATCCTCGGCCTTGCGGGCCAGGGCGGCCTCGACGGCGCGCCGTACGGACGCGGGGAGATTCCTCTTGGTGAAGCGTTTTGTCTTTTCTTCGGCCATGGCTCCTATGGACCTCGGTAAAGTCGGCGTTCGCGGATATGGGCGGCGACGGCGCGGGGGACGAGTCCCTCCAGGGACCGGCCCCGCCGGGCCAGCTCCCTCACCTGCGTCGATGAGATGTCGATGGCCCGGATGGGGGCCAGGATGATCCGGAATCGGGGCGGCTTAGGCGTGCCGAGGTCCCCGGCGTCGGCCAGGGGACCGATTCGACGTTCGAGCCGCCCCCCGAGGACGCCGCGGGCCCGAGCCAGCTCGAAGCCCGGCCGGGCCGTGACGATGAAGAAGCACTCCTCGAGGACCTTGTCGTGCTGGTGCCAAGTCCCGATGTCGAGGAAGGCGTCGACGCCGACGATGAAGAAGAGGCGGGCGCCGGGCGCGAGGGCGCGGACCTTGCGCAGGGTCAGGATGGAGTAAGACTTCTCGCGGGCCTCGACCTCGATCGGCGAGGCCTCGAAGCCGGGCCGGCGCCGGCAGGCCAGCTCGACCATGCGGAGGCGGTCGGCGGGGGGCGCGGACCCGCCCGAGGCCTTGTGCGGCGGCAGGTACGAGGGGATGAAGAGGACGCGGTCGAGGCGGGCCCGACGGCGGACCTCGGCGGCGGCCCTCAAGTGCCCGAAGTGGATGGGATCGAAGGTCCCCCCGTAGAGGCCGATCGTCTTCATCAGGGCTGTCCTCCCCCGTTGTTCCCGGCCAAGAGGTCCAGCTCCCGGGCCACGGCCTCGACGAGCGGGCCGAGGCCCTCGCGTTTGAGCGCCGAGACCGCGAACACGGGGATCTTCCGCCGGGCGGCCATCCGCTTCAGGCGGAGGAGACGCGCCCTGTCGCCGCCGATCAGGTCGGCCTTGTTGGCCGCCAGGATCTGGGGTCTCCTCGCGACCTCGGGGGAGAAGGCCTCGAGCTCGGCCATGATGACCCGGAAGTCCTCGACCGGGTCCCGCCCCGAATAGGGGGACAGGTCGATGACATGGACCAGGAGCTTGGTCCGCTCGATGTGCCGGAGGAAACGGACGCCGAGCCCCTGGCCGCGATGGGCCCCCTCGATCAATCCGGGGATATCGGCGACGACGAACGAACGGTATCCGCCGACATCGACGACGCCGAGATTGGGCGTCAGGGTCGTGAAGGGGTAGTCCGCGATGGCCGGGCGGGCGGCCGAGATCCGCGAGATGAGCGTCGATTTCCCGGCGTTGGGGAAGCCGACGAGCCCGACATCGGCGATGAGCTTGAGCTCGAGGAAGAGCGCCTTCTCCTCGCCGGGCCGACCGGGCTGCCATTCCCGCGGCGCCTGGTGGGTCGAGGTGGCGTACGACGCGTTGCCCCGGCCGCCCCGGCCGCCTCTGGCCGCGACGACCGTGCGGCCGTGCTCCGTCAGGTCGGCCAGGATGGCGCCGCCATCCATTTCCCTGATGATCGTCCCGACGGGAACACCCAGGCGGATATCGGCGCCGCGCCGCCCGCGGCGGTTCCCGCCCTCTCCGGGGGCGCCGTTCTTGGCCTTGATGATGGGATGGAACCGGAAATAGGCGAGGGAACTGATGTTCTCGTCGGCCATGAAGATGATGCTGCCTCCGTCCCCGCCGTGGCCGCCGTCCGGTCCGCCCTTCGGCACCCGGGCCTCGCGGCGGAAGCTGACGCAACCGTTCCCCCCCCTGCCCGCTTTCAGGGTGACGGTGACCTGGTCGATGAACAACGGAGGCGCGGCTCTACCTCAGGCTGGCAGGACGGAGACGAACTTCCCCTTCCGGCCCTTGTCGGAAAACTGGACGGTCCCCGTGATCATGGCGAAAAGCGTGTCGTCCTTGGCCCGGCCGACGTTGGATCCCGGCTTGATAGGTGTGCCCCTCTGGCGAATGATGATGGACCCGGCGTTGACCTTCTGCCCGCCGTGGCGCTTGACGCCAAGCCTTTTCCCGGCGCTGTCGCGCCCGTTCTTCCCGGCTCCGCCGGATTTCTTATGGGCCATGGCCTACTCCTTCTTCTTCGCTTTCTTGGTCTTGGCCGGGGCTTTCTTCTTGTCGGCCTTGGGCTTGGCGGTCTCTTTCTTCTTGGCCGGCTTGGCCGCTTTCTTGACCGGCTTCACGGCCGGCTTCTTCTCCGCTTTAGGCTTGGGGGCCGGGGCGGGTTTTTCGGCCGGGGCCGTTCTCTCCTCGGCCAGGTCCTCGGCCGTGATCAGGGACCGGTCCGGCGCGATCCTGGTGATGCGGATCTTGGTCAGCTGCTGCCTGTGCCCCCGGGTCCGGCGGAACTGCTTCCTCCTCTTTTTCTTGAAAACCAGGACCTTTTCGTCCTTGAAGTTCTCTATGACGAGGCCCAGGACCATGGCCTTGTCGAGGTACGGCGCCCCGACCTGGATGTCCTGGCCGTCCTCAAGGAGGAGGACGCGATCGAACTGGGCTTTCCGTCCCGGCTCGAGACCGATTCTCTCGATGGCCAGGACGTCCCCGACTTGGACACGGTACTGCTTGCCGCCCGTCAGGATCACTGCGTGCATGGGAACCTGCCCTTCTCTTGGGATAAAAAAGTTGGACGCCAATTCTAGCATCAGGGCAGGTGGAAGTCAAATTGGATCGGGGGGGCGGGGAGGCCATCAAGGCCTGGCCACGCCGACCGGCCTTCGCCTTGACAGCGCCTGCGCCTTTCCCTACGCTTGGAGCCTGGGTTGGGCGGTTAGCTCAGCGGTAGAGCGCCGGTTTTACAAGCCGGATGTCGCAGGTTCGACCCCTGCACCGCCCATCGCGAAGCGAGCGCAGCGAGCGGAGGGGCAGAAGTCCAGCGGAGCGACTCGGAGCTGGACTTCTGCGAAATATCTTGGTCAAGACATCCCCCTCACGGCCCTGTTGTTAAAGCTTCTTCGAGCGAAGCGAGCGGAGGGCAGAAATCCGCCGGAGCATACACGGAGGCGGATTTCTGCGAAATATCTTGGTCAAGACATCCGTCTCGAGTCCCTGTTGTCAAAGTTTCTTCGAGCGCAGCGAGCGGAGGGCCCCCTACTTGAACGATCTCAGGATCGCCTCGATCTCCCGGCGCTCGTCCTGGGTGATGTTGCGGCCCCGAGCGGCAAGATACCTGTCGCAGTATTGGAGGACCTTGGCCTGGTCCCCCTTCTCCAGGAAGACATTGATCAGATTGTAGAGCGGCAGGGCGAAGCTCGGGTCGAGATCGGCCGCCTTCTCCCATTTGGCGATGGCCTCGTCCGTCCGGCCCAGGACCCGCAGAGCGCCGGCCAGGCCGTTGTAGGCGGAGGCCATGGACGGATCCGAGGCGATGGCCTGTTCGAACAGGGGAACGGCCTCCCGGGCCGGATCCGGGTCCTTTGTCCTCAGGGCCAGCGTGACGTAGAAAAGCCCGACATTCTCGTTGAGGACCGGATCCTCCGGCGTCAGCGCCAGGGCCCGCCCGAAATGCTCGCGGGCCTTTCCCGCGTCGCCCAAGTTCCCGTAAGCCACGCCCAGGGAGTTCCAGACCCTCGGGTCCTGATCGAAGAGAGCGAGCGAACTCTCGAGGATCTCGATGCCTCTTTCCGGCCTCCCGTTCATGACCAGCGCGGTCCCGTAGCCGGAGAGGAAGACGAAATTGCGTGTGTTGGCGGCCAAACCCCGTTCATAGACCTCGAGGGCGTCGTCGACCAGGCCCTGCGAGCGGTAGATCTCGTATAGCTTCTCGTAGGCCTCGTTGAAGTCCTCTCTCTCCTCGATGAGGTCGTCGAGGAGCTTGACGCTCTCGGCGAGCCGCCCCTCCTTTCTTCGCCCGGCGGCCCGATCGAGCCTCTGCACGAGCGGAAGAAGGGTCTTGAGGTCGTCCTCAGGGCCGTAGGATGACTTGAGCTGGGCCGTTCGCGCGGCGGTATAACCGAGGCTGCGCAGCCTTTCCAAGGTTCCCGTGTCCGGGGTCGACCGCCCGGCCGCGGCCGCCAGGGGAGAGGCGCCCGCCTCCATGACCTCCCGGAGCCGTTTCCGGAAGGCCCCGAGCTCCGCCGAGCCGGCCAGGTTCGTCGTCTCGTTGAAGTCGCGCTCGAGGTCGTAGAGCTCGGGGATGGGCGAATCGATGAACTTCAGGCCGTTCTCGATGAGACCGCGGAGGGGCGCCCAGCCCCGGTTCAGGTGGGACTCCAAGGACTCGAAGTAGATCGGTCCGGCCGGACGCCCTTGGCCCCGCAGGAGCGGCAGAAGGGACGCGCCGTGGAGGGAGGCGGGTTTCTCCAGGCCGGCGAGGTCGCAGACCGTCGGGAAAATGTCGACATGGCTGACGGGATCCTTGACCCGCGAGGCCTTGATCCCCGGCCCGTCGATGATCAACGGCACCCAGGTGGTCGCGTTATAGGCGAAATATCCGTGGCGCTCCTCGCCGTGCTGGCCCAGGGACTCGCCGTGGTCGCCCGTCAGGACGACGATCGTTTCGTCCAGCCGCCGCCCGGCTTCGAGATGGTCGAACAGCGGACCCAGCTGGGCGTCCGTATAGGCCACCTCACCCGAATAAAGGTCGCCCCCGTATTCGCTCAGGTAGGGCTCCGGCGGAAGGTAGGGATCGTGCGGGTCCCAGAGATGGATCCAGCAGAACCACGGCCCCGTCCGGCCCCGGAGCCACGCGAGGGCCAGCGAAACGGTCTCCCGGGCCCGCCGTTCCGGGACGAGCTCGCCGGGAGGCGGCTTGGCCGGATAGCGGTCGTCGTAGACCTCGAAGCCCTGGTCCAGGCCGAAGCGGGAATCCACGGGAAAGGCGCTGACGAAGGCCCCCGTGGCGTAGCCCCGGGCCTTGAAGAGCTCGGCCAAAGTGGTGAATTCGGGGGCCACGACGGACCGGCTGTTCTCGGAGACGCCGTGGGCCAGCGCCGTCAGGCCGAGGAAGATGTTCGCGTGCGAGGGCAGCGTCTCGGGATTGTGGGCGAAGGCCCGTTCAAACAGGGCGCCCTTGGCGGCCAGGCGGTCGATCCGGGGGGTCCGGAGGTACTCCTCGCTGTAGCAGCTCAGACGGTCGGGCCGCAGGGTGTCGATGGTCACGACGAGGACGTTGAGGTCCGAGGCGGGGGCGCCGCCCCCGCAGGCCACGGCCGCGAAGGACAAGGCGAGGGCCGAGACCGCGGGCCAGGGAGATCTCTTCATCGCGCTCCCAAGAGCATAGGCTTCGAAGGGAACCCTGTCAAGGACGGTCCGGCCGGTCCGGCCGGGCAAGCGGAGAGAAGCGCCCCCGACGGGATTCGAACCCGTGTTGCTGCCTTGAAAGGGCGGTGTCCTGGGCCTCTAGACGACAGGGGCGAACGAACTTGAGCCGTGCTGGATTCGAACCAGCGACACCCGGCTTAAAAGGCCGGTGCTCTACCGCTGAGCTAACGGCCCGGAAAACACAATTATAGTGATAGCCCGAAAAGAATCAATCACGGACGGCGGTCGACGGGGCCCCTCAGGAGAGGGGCTCGAAATCGATGATGACCCAGCGGCCCGGATAGGGGATGTTGCTGGCCTCGTCCCTGAGGTCGTACCTCCTCATGTTCAGCCTGTAGTTCTTGGTCTGGCCTTCCTGGTCGGTGATGGCCACCACGACTTCCTTGCTGTGGACCTGGCCGGTCAGCTGGCGGATGATCGGGAGCTCCCGGGCGCCGAGAGAGAACATCGTTATCTCTTCCTCGGCGGCGGCGGCGGCCTTGGCGTCGTTATAGGCCTTCTTGAGCTCCTGCATCTTGGCGTTCTCTTCGTCGTACTTGACCTGGAGCTCGTCCACGAGCCTCTGGGCGGCTCTCTTGCCGGCCGCCGAACGAGAGGTGTCCCTTTCGTACTGGGCGTCCTGGAGGGCGGTGTTGGCGTCGATGGTCGGGCCGATCTGGGCGTCCTGGAGCTTCTTGGCCTCGACCTCGGCCTCGTTCAGCTCGGGCAGCGTGGCCGGCTCGACCGTCTCCTCGCCGATGCTGACGATCTTCCAAGAGCCGAGCTCGGGCTGGAAGGGTCTGAGGGCCATGCTCGACATCGTATCGTTGTCGTTCATCTGGACGGCGTTGAAGTACTTCTTGAGGATGGTCTTTTCGGGGGCCGACGTGCATCCCTGGATGATCAAGAATGCGGAAAATAGGCCGATCACGATCAGCGTTTTCTTCCTCATGTCTCCTCCTTCCTGTCTTGTTCCGAGACTTCTCTGTCATCATCATATATTCATCCGGGCCCGAAAATCAAGCCTTTTTCTATCCCTCGCGAAGCGGGATTTTACCCGGCCGGCTTTTGTGCTACACTAGACGGCCCGAAACCAGAACCGAGGTTTGAACATGGCGCAATTGAAAGACATCGTTCCCAAACATCCCAAGGATCCCGCGGCCTTGCTCGACGTCGTCCGCGACGTCCAGGCCGCGTTCGGCCATGTCTCCGAGGCGGCCATCGGCCGCATCGCCGAGCACCTCGGGCTGTCCGAGGCCGAGGTCCGGGGGGCGGTCACCTTCTACCATTTCTTCTCCCTGGCCCCCCGGGGGGCCTCGACCGTCTACCTCAACGACTCGATCACTTCGAGGATGAAGGGACGGACGGCCGTGGCCCGGGCCTTCGAGGAGGAGGCCGGGTGCCGGTTCGGAGAAGTCTCCGCCGACGGCGCGATCGGCCTCTTCCCGACCTCCTGCATCGGCATGAACGACCAGGAGCCTTCGGCCATCGTCGACGGCGTCGTCTTCACGTCGCTGACGCCCGACAGGGCCAGGGCCATCGTCCGCGGCCTCCGGTCGGGGACCCCGGCCCGAGAACAGGTCGGGCCCCTTGGCGACGGCGCCAATCAATCCGATCTCGTCCGGGCCATGGTCGTCAACAACATCCGCGAGCGGGGCCCGGTCCTCTTCGGCGCCCACGAACGCGGGGCCGCCGTCCGGAAGGCCGTGGCCATGGCCCCGGACCAGGTCATCGAGGAGATCAAGAAGGCGGGCCTTCTCGGCCGGGGCGGGGCCGGCTTCCCGACCGGCCTCAAGTGGGAGTTCTGCCGGCGGGAGAAGTCGCCCCGGCGCTTCGTCGTCTGCAACGGCGACGAGGGCGAGCCCGGGACGTTCAAGGACCGGGTCATCCTGACGGAGCTCGCGCCCCTCCTGTTCGAGGGCATGACCGTGGCCGGCTACGCCATCGGGGCCGAGCGGGGCATCCTCTACCTCCGGTCGGAATACGCCTACCTCCGGGACCACCTCGAATCGGTCCTGGCCGGTTTCCGTCAAGACGGCCTCCTGGGCCGCCACATCGCCGGCAAGGACTTCGATTTCGACATCGTCATCAAGTCCGGGGCCGGGGCCTACATCTGCGGCGAGGAATCGGCCCTGCTCGAATCGGCCGAGGGCAAGCGCGGCGAGCCCCGCGACAGGCCGCCCTTCCCCGTCCAGAAAGGCTATCTCGACGAGCCGACCACCGTCAACAACGTCGAGACGCTGGCCGCGGCCGCCCGCATCATCGTCGAGGGCGCGGCCTGGTTCAAGGCCATGGGGACGCCCCAATCGGCCGGCACCAAGCTGTTGAGCGTGTCCGGCGACTGCGAGCGGCCCGGCGTCTACGAGGTCGCCTACGGCCTCACGGTCGCCGACCTCCTGGAGAAGGCCGGCGGGGCCGGGGCCAAGGCCGTCCAGGTCGGCGGGCCGTCGGGGACGTGCGTCCCCCCGGCCGGTTTCGGCCGCAGGATCTGCTTCTCCGACCTGGCCACGGGCGGCTCGATCATCGTCTTCGGCCCGGACCGCGATATCTTCGAGATCGTCGAGAACTTCATGGATTTCTTCGTCGAGGAGTCCTGCGGCTGGTGCGTGCCCTGCCGGGCCGGCAACGTCCTGCTCAAGAAGACGTTCGAGAAGATCGTCAAGGGCAAGGGGACCGAGGCCGACCTCCGCGACCTCGAGACCTGGGGCCAGATGATCAAGTGCACGAGCCGCTGCGGGCTCGGCCAGACCTCGCCCAACCCCATCCTGACGACCCTCAAGGGTTTTCCCGAACTCTATGAGGCCAGGATCCGGAAGGGCGAGGCGTTCGTCCCCGCGATCGACCTGGAGGCGGCCATCCGGGTCGGCTGCGCCGCGGCCAACCGCCAGCCCGAGTGCAAGGAGTCCCTCTATGACTGAGACCGATATCCGCTTCACCATCGACGGCCAAGCCTGCCTGGCCAAGCCGGGCCAGACCATCTACGAGGCGGCCAAGGCCAACGGGGTCTACATCCCGGTCCTCTGCCATTTCGACGGGCTCAAGCCCGTGGGCAGCTGCCGGATCTGCACCGTCCGCGTCGCCGGCCGCTATATGGCCGCCTGCACCCAGCCGGTGACCGAGGGCATGGCCGTCGAGAACGCGGTCCCGGACCTCGAGGACATGCGCAAGGCGCTCATCGAGATGCTGTTCGTCGAAGGCAACCACTTCTGCCCCTCGTGCGAAAAGAGCGGCAACTGCGAGCTCCAGGCCCTGGCCTACCGCTACCAGGTCATGGTGCCCCGGTTCCCGTATCTCTGGCCGGTCCGGACCGTCGACGCCGGCACGCCCCTGATCATGCTCGACCGGAACCGCTGCATCCAGTGCCTTCGCTGCGTCCGCGGCGTCCGGGCCAAGGACGGGCGAAAGGTCTTCGCCATGGTCGAGCGGGGCGCCCATCTGACCGTCGAGGTGGACAGGAAGCTGGCCGCCCGTCTGTCCGAGGAGGAGGCCCGCGAGGCCATGGACCTCTGCCCGGTGGGCGCCATCCTGCGCAAGGAGACCGGCTTCGCCGTGCCCATCGGCAAGCGCAAGTACGACCACGCCCCCATCGGCAGCGCCGTCGAGAAAGGGACCGGGAGGTAGACCATGAGCAAACCCGTTATCGCGACAGCGGCCCTGGCCGGCTGTTTCGGCTGCCACATGTCGTTCCTCGACATCGACGAGCGCATCCTCGACCTCGTCGACCTGGTCGAATTCAACAAGTCGCCCATCGACGACATCAAG
>DSDX01000391.1 GCA_011048485.1 Candidatus Aminicenantota bacterium
CGACCTCTTGCTCGTGTTCGTCTTCATGACCTTCATCCTGGCCGGCCGGGGCCGCCTGGCCAGGAAATTCGAGGAGGCCTTCCCGGCCGACCAGGCCTCGGCCCTGAGCCGGGCGGTCGTGCGGATCGACTGCGAGGTCCAGCGGTATCTGGGCGTCAAGACCTTGAGCAACCTGCTCATCGGCGCCTGTGTCGCGGCCGTCCTGGGTCTCTTCGGCGTCCGCTTCGCCGTCGTCTTCGGCGTCCTGGCCGTCATTTTCAATTATATCCCGACCCTCGGAGCCGCGATCGCCGTCGCCCTGCCCACCCTGACGACCGTGTTCCTCGAGGCGGGCCTGACGTTCAAGGTCGCGCTCGTCTTGGTGCTGCTCACCGCGGTCCACTTGGCCCTGCAGCGCCTGCTCGAAAGGCGTCTCATGGCCAAGGAGATCAGCCTGTCGCCGCTCCTGGTCCTGTTCTCGTTGTTCTTTTGGGCCTGGCTCTGGGGCATCCCGGGCATGATCCTGGCCTATCCTCTGCTGACGGCCGCCAGGATCATCTTCGACAACGTGCCGTCCCTGAAATCCCTCGGGGCGATGATGGACAGATGAGGGGGTCGCGGCCGGATCAGGCCTCGAGCCCGGCCGCGGCCAGGAACTGGTCCAGCCGCCGCTCGATCTTGAGCGCCGTCGCCTTGAAGGCCTGATAATCGGAGCCGAGGGGGTCCTCGATGTCCCAGCCGTGCAGCTTGGCCTCCGGCGCGCCCCAGAACTCGCGGAGATGGTGGTAGATGGAGGCGTCCATGGAGATGATGGCGTCGAAGTCCCGGAGGTCGAAAGCGCCCACGGGCCGGGCGATGTGCCCGGAGATGTCGATCTCGTAGACGAGCCGCATGACCAGCACGGCCTCCTCGGCGGCGGGGCCGCCCGTCGCCCCGATCCCGGCGCTGGCGACCCGCGCGGCCGGTCCGAGGCGCAAGCGGGCGAGGGCCTCGGCCATGGGGCTGCGGCAGATGTTCCCGTAGCAGACGAAGAGCAGGCGACCGGGCCTTTGATCCAACGGCTTGCCCGTCAAGATCGTCCGGCCTGGGCGCTCTCGAGAGACACTTCTTTGGCTTTCTCGAAGAGGAAAGCGGCCAGGATGTACTGCTCCGCGGCCCGCGGGACGAGCCCTTCCCCGGCCATCCGGGCGGCGCTCTCCTGTTCCGTCACGGCCCGCTCGTAGAGCCAGGCCTGCTTGGACGGCGCGAGGGCGGCCTCGGCGGCCCCTCGGATCTCGGCCGTCAGCTCCCGCAGGGCCTCCAACCCCCGCTGCTCGTCGACCGCCTTGGGGCTCAGCCGGTGGACCCGGATCAGGATGCCGCACAGGATCCGGGCCCCGGAAAAATCGTTGCCAGCGAACGCGTCCGAGGCGTCCTTCTCTTTCTCGAGCGCGATCCAGGTGAGGAGGTTCGGACGGCCCGTCCTTGACGCGCCGGCCATCTTGCCCTTCATCTCCTGGAGTTCTTGGAAGGCCTGCTCGGCCCGGTCCCGTTCGTTGACCTGGGCCAGGAGCTTCCGCATCTCGGATTCGCCCCGGTCGTAGCTCCGCCGGGAGGCTTCGATGTTCCCCGCCTCGCGCTCCTTGTTGGCCTGACGGATGCGGTCCTGGATGCTGTCGATGTAGCGCGAGAAGGCGGCCGCCTCTTTAGGATACTTCGCCTTGAGGTCGGTCAGGGCGCTCTCGATCTCCCGGGCGTCCTTCTCGCTCAAGAACTTGGAGGAGTCCTTGATGAGAGGGGTGAGGAACGAGAGAATGGCCGATTGGGAGGATCCCCCCGCGAGGCCCGTGATCGTCGGCTCCGCCGGCGGGGACGGCGGAGGGATCTCGGCCCCGCGCCGCGAGGCTTCGGCCGTCGGCCGGACCCGCGAGAGCGCCCGGCCCGTGTCGGCCCGGTCGGCGAGCTGAATAATGACGAAGACGGCCGCGGCGAAGGCGAGGAACAAAGGCAGTCCGGGCCAGAGCATCTTCTTGAGGCGGAACTTGACCGTGATCTCGCGGTCGGTCACGGGCCTGGCCCGGACCGTGGCCTGGCCGGTCACCGGCAGGGCCCGCTCGACCGCGCTCAGGTCCTCGAGGACGTCCGCCGCGGACGCATAGCGATCCTCCCTTTTCTTGGCCAGGCACTTCAGGACGATCCGGCTCAGGCCGGCCGAGATCTGGGCGTTGATGTCGTGGGGATCGGCCGGGGGCTCGCTCCTGTGCTTGAGCACGATGCTGAGGGGCGTCTCGCCCTCGAAGGGGACACGGCCGGTGACCATCTCGAAGAGGATGGCCCCCAGGGCGTAGATGTCGACGCGATGGTCGATGTCGCGGCCCTCGGCCTGCTCGGGCGCCATGTACTCCGGCGTCCCGATGATGACGCCGGTGCCGGTGGCGCCGCGGGTGTGGAGCGAGCGGGCGATGCCGAAGTCCATGATCTTGGCGTTCCCGTCCCTGTCGATCATGATGTTCTGGGGCTTGAGGTCGCGATGGACGACCCCGATGCGGTGCGCCTCGGCCAGGCCCTCGGCGATCTGCTTGGCCAGACCGACGGCCTTGGCCTCGTTGAGGTGGCCCGAACGGCGGATGAAGCTCTTGAGGTCCTCGCCGGGGACGTATTCCATCGAGATATAGATGCTCAGCCATTCCTCGCCGAGATCGTACATCCGGCAGACGTGCCGGTGGGAGACCTGGCGGGCCAGCTTGATCTCGTTGCGGAAGCGCTCGATGACCTCGAGGTCCGAGGCGATCTCGGGCTTGAGGAGCTTCAGAGCCACGACCTCGCGGATCTTGCTGTCATAGGCTTTGTAGACGGTGCCCATGCCGCCTTGGCCGATCGCCTCGATGATCTCGAAACGGCGGGCGAAGGTCGTGCCGCGCTGGAGGCCTTTCGACGGGGTTTGAAGCGTGACCGTTCCCGAGGCCGTGGTGTCGCCGGAGGCCGGCAGCTCCCGGCCGCACCGGCCGCAGAAGCGGGTCCCCTCAGGGTTCTCGTTCTGGCAGTGGGGGCATTTCATAGGGCCGTATCCGTTCGTTATCCCAAAGCGGCTTTATTCGGATGGATTATATCACACCCATAAGGAAATACGCCCGGCGGGCCGGTTTGGTTTCCTGTCCCGGCCCCACCCCGTCCGGCCCTCTCCGGTCCGGCCCCTTGGCGGCCGGATGGGCGGTCAGGACGGCGGGGCATCGCCGGGCCCCAACGGCCTCAGGATCAGCGTGAAGCTGATGTCCTTGGCCGGGAGGGTGTAGGCGGGGTGGACCAAGGCCCCCCACGAGTCGTCGCCGCCGACGCCCATCTGGGCCGCGTCCAGGGTCAGGCAGACGAACCCGCGCTCCGGGACCTCGGGCGGGTGCTTGGCGCCGCGCCGTTCCAAGGTCAGGTCCTCTGGCCAATACGGATGGGCCGAGAACTCGAAGACGGGGTCGCCGGAGACGAGCAGGCCGCGGCCCTCGCCGTCCCGGACGGCCATCCAGCGCGTGTCGGTCCGGTTGCCGTATTCCTGCGGGCTGACGTAGGGGAAAGGCTCGTCGGCCGTCATGTCGTAGAGACCGACGAACGCCGCCGTCTTCCGGTCGCCGTAGCTTTCGAAGGGGCCGCGGCCGAACCAACGGATCCGGTCGCAGGCGCGGGGGACGGCCATCTTCAGCCCGAAGCGGGGGAGCTCGGGGAGCTTGGCGCCGGGCCTGAGGGTCAGCGTCGAGCGAAGGACGATCCGGCCGTCGCCGGCGATCGTGTATTCGAGGGTCTGCGTCTGGCCGCCAGCGATCGAGTAGACGACGGCCACCGTGGCCTCCCCGGGATCCGACTGGCGGATCTCGAGGGATCGAAGTTCCCTGTGGAGGCTGGCCCGGCGCCAGAGGGCCAGCCGGCGGGGCATCTGGTTGCCGAAGTCGTTGTCCGTCGGCGCGCGCCAGAAGTTCGGCTCGACGCCCGAGGCGATCAGCTCGCGCCCTTCGTGGACGAACGAGTCGAGCGAACCCGTCAGGCGGTCGAAACGGACGGAGAAATCGTCGCCGGCGACGCGGATGAACCGGGGCCCCGCCTCGACCGCGAGCGTTCGAGGCGCCGACTCGGGCCCCGGGGCCGTTCCGGCGCCCTGGGCCGGGGGGGGAGACAGAGCGATCTGCTCCGAGGCGACGACGTGCCCGGCGGGCAGGCCCGGCCAGGCCTCCCGGGTCCGGAGCGACAGGTTGAGGAAGTATTCGACGCCCGGCTCCGGCTGGAACTCCGGCAGCGGGATCCGGACGACGACCGACACGGCCGGGCCCGCGTTCGGGCGCTCGAGCGTCCCCGTCGCCAGGGCCTTCCCGCCGGCCGTGAGCTCCCAGAGGAGATCGAAGCGTTCGAGAGAGATGAAGTCGTAGCGGTTCCTGATCTCGATCTCTCCCGAGCCCGGGGCGAGGGGGGCGAAGTCGACGTATTGGTAGACCTTCTTGACCTCGTCGAGCGCCGGGTGAGGCGTTCGGTCGGGGGCGACCAGGCCGTTGCAGCAGAAGTTCGCGTCGGAGGGGACGTCGGCCGGGCCGTAGTCGCCGCCGAAGGCCCAGTAAGGCTCTCCTCTCTCGTTCTCGGCCGCGAAGCCCTGGTCGACCCAGTCCCAGATGAAGCCGCCCTGGAGCTGGGGGTGGGACTCAATCGCGTCCCAGTAGTCCTGAAGATTGCCGGTCGAGTTGCCCATGGAGTGGGCGTACTCGCACTGGATGAGCGGGCGGTTGGGGGTCTTGGCCACGGTCGCGAGCATCTCCTCGATCGAGGCGTACATCGGGCAGACGATGTCGGTGTGCTCCTCGAGGCCGGCCCGCTCGTACTGGACGGGCCTCGACGGATCGCGTCCCTTGATCCAGCGGTAGGCCTCCTCGAAGTTGACGCCGTCGCCGCCCTCGTTGCCGAGGGACCAGATGATGACCGAGGGGTGGTTCTTGTCGCGTTCGACCATCCGCCTAACGCGGTCGAGGTGGGCCGGACCCCAGGCCGGGTCCTTGGCCAGGCTGGCCGGGCCGTAGCCCATGCCGTGGGACTCGATATTGGCCTCGTCGACGAGGTAGAGGCCGTACTCGTCGCAAAGCTCGTACCAGCGGGGATCGTCGGGGTAATGGCAGGTCCGGACGGCGTTGATGTTCGACCGTTTCATGAGCTCGATGTCGAGGCGCATGGAGTCCTCGGAGATGACGTGCCCCGTGACCGGATCGTGCTCGTGGCGGTTGACCCCCTTGAGGCGCACGGCGGCTCCATTGACGAGAAGCTGCCCGTTCTTGACCTCGGAGGTCCGGAAGCCGGTCCTGGCGGTCACGGCCTCGAGGACCTTGCCGCCCGGGTCCCTGAGCTCGAGGACGAGCCGGTAGAGGGCGGGCGTCTCGGCGCTCCATCTCTCGACCTTGGGCACGGTCGCTTCGAACGAGGCGATCGTCCGGCCGTCCTCGAGAACGGCGGCGGCACGCCTCGCGCTCGCGGCCCTCTTGCCGGCCGGGTCGAGGAGCGTCATCGAGACGATGTGAGCGGAGGACGCGGCCGCGGCCTCGCCGCCGAGCTCGACGGTGACGGCCAGCTTGCCGTCGCGGTAGAGGGCATCGAGGCCGGCCCGGGCCTCGAAGTCGCGGATGCGGACCGGGGGCGCGGCGTAGAGGCAGACGTCGCGCTCGATCCCGGCCAGCCGCCAGAAATCCTGGCACTCGAGATAGGAGCCGTCCGACCAGCGATAGACCTCGACGGCCAGAACGTTCTCCCCGGGCCGGAGGAATCGGGTGATGTTCCATTCGGCCGGCGTCTTGGAGCCTTTGCTGAAGCCGGCCTTCATGCCGTTGACCCAGACATAGAAGAAGGACTTGACCGCGCCGAAGTGGAGGTAGACATCCAAGCCTTCCCAGGCCTCGGGGACGGCGAAGGCCCTGCGGTAGGAGCCGACCGGATTGCGATCGTGAGGCACGAAAGGCGGCTCGGGATTGGGCGCGAACTCGTAGGCCGAATTGACGTAGATGGGGATATCGTAGCCGTGGAACATCCAGTTCGAAGGGACCGGGATCTCGTCCCAGCCCTCCACGTCGACCGCCGGGTCCCAGAAGTCAAGGGGCCGGGCCGCCGGACTCGGCGACCAGCGGAATTTCCAGTCGCCGTTGAGGGACAGAAAGCGGGGCGACTCCTTGGGGGAGAGGCCGAGCGCCGAGGCTGCGTCGGGGAACGGCACGAAGGCCGCCCGCGGGGGCTCCGTGCCGGCGTGGAGCAGGGCCGGGTTCTCCCAGTCCTCGGGGCCGGTCGCTGAGGGGGCCGTCGCGAGGACCAGGAGGCCGAGCGATAGGAGGATGGCGGCGGTCGTTCTCATGGTCGTTCCTTTCGCCCCGCTCAGCCGCGGGGCCAGAGCTCGCGCGGGTAGAGGCCCGCTTCGACGAGTTCGAGAATGGCCGCCCGGAACAGGGGCCGATCCTGCGGATAGGTCACCCCGAACCAGCGCTCCCGCGTCGGCAGGATCCTGACCCGGGCCCGGCCTTCCGCGATGAGCTCGCCGACGGCCTCGGGGATGAGGAACTCCGCCTTGAGGATGTCGGCGGCGTTCCGGCGCAGGAACTCGGGGAAGAGGCGCTCGAGCTCGATGAACAGGTCCGGGGGAAAGCCCCAGAAGTTCATGGACGTCCAGCTGGCCGGATCGAGCGGTTCCCAGTCGACGCCGTTTGGCGTGTGCTTGATGCCGTCCGGGAAGCGCTTGATCTTCAGCAGCTCGCGGATGCCGACAAGAGTGCCGTCGGCCGCGGCCTTACAGACGCCCCGGGCGACCGTGCCGTGCTCGGACAGGGTGTTCTCGAGCCGGTACCCGACCATGGCGTACTCCGCCTTCCCTTCGCTGAGGCCCGCGCCGAGATGGCCGGCCATGGCCTCGAAGGCGGTCCGGCCGTAATAGTCGTCGGCGTTGATGGCCAGGAACGGCGTCCGGACCTCGTCCCTACAGGCCAGGAGGGCCTGGGCTGTCCCCCAGGGCTTGGTCCGCCCCTCGGGGACCGTGAATCCGGGCGGGAGCTGCTCGAGCGACTGGAGGACATAGGCCGTGTCCGCCGCGCCCTCGATGCGCCGGCCGATCCTGTCCCGGAAGGCCGCCTCGATGTCCTCGCGGATGATGAAGACGACCCGGTCGAAGCCGGACCGGAGGGCGTCGTACACCGAGTAGTCGAGCACGACCTCGCCGCTCGGCCCGACGGGGTCGATCTGCTTCAGACCGCCGTATCGGCTGCCGATGCCGGCCGCCATCACGACCAAGGTCAGGGACGCCATGGGGAGCTCCTCTCCGTCCAAGGTTTCCTTCATAATAATAGAATCCTCGGGGCTTGGTCAAACGGGACGGTGCCGTCCGGACGATCTTTGACCTTGTCAGGGGATGGAGTTGGATCGTCTCGGAGGGCCCTCGCAAGGCGGCGATATCCTGAGCCAAGCCTGAAGAGGGGCTCTCCGAGACGTCAGCTTCCTTTACTTGGCCCTTCCTATCTTATATCATGGAGTTACGTTGAAAGGTGCCCCCATGATCCGCTCGACGACCGTTATTTGCGTCCGCCACAAGGGCCGAACGGCCATGGCCGCCGACGGCCAGGTGAGCCTGGGCCAGACCGTTCTCAAGCAGACCGCCCAGAAGATCCGCCGCCTGGGCAAGGGCAACGTCCTGGCCGGCTTCGCCGGGGCCACGTCGGACGCCTTCGCCCTGTTCGCCCGTTTCGAGGCCAAGCTTGAAGAACACCGCGGCAACCTGTCCCGGGCGGCCATCGAACTGGCCAAGGACTGGCGCATGGAGAAGGCGCTCCGCCAGCTCGACGCTCTCCTCATCGTGGCCGATGCGGAGACCCAGCTCCTTATCTCGGGGACGGGCGACGTCGTCGAACCCGATGACGGCGTCCTGGCCATCGGCTCGGGCGGCCCCTACGCCCTGGCCGCAGCCCGGGCCCTGGTCAAGCACACGGGACTCGGGGCCCGGGACGTCGCCGAGGAAGCCTTGAGGATCAGCGCCGGCATCTGCGTCTATACCAATACGGAGATCACCGTCGAGGAGCTCTGAATGCCTATCGTCCTGCCCGCCTCGCTCGAGTGGCCGGCCGCGGAGGCGACCGAGGCCGAGCTGACCCCCCAGGAGATCGTCGCCGAGCTCGACAAGTACATCATCGGCCAGAAGGCGGCCAAGAAAGCGGTGGCCATCGCCCTGCGCAACCGGTTCCGGCGGCGCAAGCTGCCGCCCGACCTGGCCGACGAGATCGCCCCCAAGAATATCCTCATGATAGGCCCGACGGGGGTCGGCAAGACCGAGATCTCGCGCCGCCTGGCCAAGCTGACCATGTCGCCGTTCCTCAAGATCGAGGCCAGCAAGTTCACCGAGGTGGGCTACGTCGGACGCGACGTCGAATCCATGATCCGCGATCTCGTCCGCATCTCGGTCGACATGGTGAAACAGGAGCAGATCGCCGCGATCGAGGGCAAGGCCCGGGCGGCCGTGGAGGAGCGGCTCCTCGACATCCTCCTGCCGCCGCCGCGCCAGCGCGAAGGTCAGGACGGAGAGGCCGGGGAGGAGACGCGGCCCGTGGACACGCGGGAGAAGCTCAGGGCCCAGCTCCGCGCCGGGCTGCTCGAGGAGCGCCCGGTCGAGATCGACGTCAAGGACAAGACGACGCCGCCCCTCGAAGTCGTCTCCAATTCCGGGGTCGAGGAGATCGGCTTCCAGATCCAGGAGTTCCTGCCCGGTCTCCTGGGCGGCCGGACCAAGCGCCGGCGGATGAAGCTCAAGGAGGCCCGGCAGATCCTTCTCGAGGAGGAGGAAAAGCGCCTGGTCGACATGGATCAGGTCGCGCGCCTGGCCGTCGAGCGTGTCGAGCAGTCCGGCATCATCTTCCTCGACGAAGTCGACAAGGTCGCCGGCCGCGAGTCCGGCCGAGGGCCGGACGTCAGCCGGGAGGGCGTCCAGCGCGACCTCCTGCCGATCATCGAGGGCACGACCGTCAACACGCGCTTCGGGCTGGTCCGGACCGATCACATCCTGTTCATCGGGGCGGGGGCCTTCCATGTCTCCAAGCCCTCCGACCTCATCCCGGAGCTCCAGGGCCGGTTCCCCATCCGGGTCGAGCTCGGCCCGCTCGGCAAGGACGATTTCGTGCGCATCCTGACCGAGCCCGAGAACGCCCTCATCCGGCAGTACGAGGCTCTCATGGGCACGGAGGGCGTGCGCGTGGCCTTCACGCCGGACGCCATCGACGAGATCGCCGACATCGCCGAAAGGGTCAACGCCGACGCCGAGAACATCGGGGCCCGCCGTCTCCACACCGTGGTCGAAAAGGTCATGGAGGACATCTCCTTCGCCGCGCCGGACATCAAGCCGAAATCCATTCGGATCGACCGCGACTATGTCCGGGACCATCTCGAGGACATCCTCGTCGATCAGGACCTGCGGCGCTTCATCCTGTGATGACCAAACCGCTCGCGAAGATCCTCATCGCGCTCACGCTGGTCTCCGGGCCGGCCTGCGGGCGCAAAAGCCCGCTCGAGCTCCCTCCGGGGCGCGCGCCCCTGGCGCCCGAGGGCCTGAGCGCCTCGGCCGTCGATGGATCGGTCGTCCTGGAGTGGCTGAACCCGGCCAGGACGGTCTCCGGGAAGCCTCTCGGGCCCCTCAAGGCGGTCGAGGTCTGGGTCTTCGACGACGTGCCTCCCGCGGGAGGC
>DSDX01000398.1 GCA_011048485.1 Candidatus Aminicenantota bacterium
ATATAAAGGAAAACGAGCGGAACATCAACAGGGTTGCCTTGACATCCGGTGAATCCGGGGCCTCTCCCCCCTTTCTTCCCGGAAGATCAGGGACACGATCCCTTTTCAGGAGAAAAGGGTCATGTCCCCGAATTCACGAAAATAGGAGAACGGGAGTCATGTCCCCCATTTTATTGGCCGGCGACGGTCATCTCGGCGACCTTGATGGTCGGGCCGGTGATCGGGCTGTGGAACTCGAGATCGTCGCCGACGGCCTCGATCCCCTCGAGCACCCCGCCCAGGTTGCCCGAGACGGTCACCTCGGAGACGGGGTAGGCGATCTCGCCGTCCTCGATCCACAGGCCGAAGGCGCCCCGAGAGATGTCGCCGGTCACGGGGTTCAGGCCGTGCCCGAGCGTCCGGATGAGCAGCAGGCCCCTCTTCGTGCCGGCGATGATGTCCCCGGGCGGCACGGCCCCCTCGCCCGGTTCGAGATAGAAATTGCCCGGCCCGACCCCGCCCCCGTCGGCGTTGCCCGTCGACTCGAGGCCGAGCTTGCGGGCGGCGTAGTGGTTGCAGAGATAGCTCTCGAGGACGCCCTTGGCCATGACCACGGTCCGCCGGCAGGGCAGCCCGTCCGAGTCATAGGGATGCGAGCCCAGCGCGCCCGGGATGAGCGCGTCGTCGACGACCGTGACCCGCCCGTTGCCGATCCTGGTTCCGAGCCTGCCCGCGAGGAAGGTCGCCTTCCGGTAGACCGCGGTCCCCGCGACGCAGCCGAACAGGAACCCCAGGAGCCAGGCCGTCTGCGTCGGCTCGAAGATGACCGGCACGTTCTGGGTCCGGACCCTCCGCGGCCGGAGCTGGCGCACGGTCCGCTCGACAGCCCGGCGGGCGATCGCCTTGGGCGTCTCGAGGTCCCCGAAATGCCGCTTCGACGACGACCAGGAGTCCTCGACGCGGTCGTCCGTGCCGCCGGCCTGGAGGCCGACCCCCAGCCCGCAGTAGGTCTGCGCGTACTCGCCGACGAAGCCGTTCGACAGGGCCAGGACCGAGCGGATCTCGTTCGAGCCGAAGCTGGCCCCGTAGGAATTGGTGATGCGCTTATCCCGGAGCGCGATCCGCTCCGTTTCCCGGGCCAGGGCGATCTTAGCCCTGGAGTCGAGCCCGGCGATGGCCGGGTCGTAGAGGTCGAGTCCGGCCGGGTCCACCCGCTCCTTCGCCATCGGCGCCAGCCCCGCGTATTCGTCCGGGCTGCCGAGCTCGGCCCGCCGCACGGCGTTGCGGACGAGCCGCCGGAGCGTCTTCGGGTCGAGGTCCGAGGAGCTGGCCGAGGCGGTCCTTTTGTCCTTGATGACGCGCACGCCCGCGGACCGCGACCCGGCCTCGACGAGCGTCTCGACGCGTCCCCTGCGGACGTCGACGTTGAACTCGCGCCCGTCGACGACGGACACCTCGGCCTCGTCGGCCCCGCATCTCCGGGCGTAGGCGATAAGGGACTCGGCCACGTCCCGAAGCGGCGGAGCCTGGGCCGGCCCGGGCTTGATGATCCCCCTCGCCCTCACGGTCCGGCTCCCCCTCACGTCCTCCCCCCGACCGTCATCCGTTCGATCCGCAGCGTCGGGCAGCCGTCCGTGACCGGGACATCCTGGCCCTCCTTGCTGCAGGTGCCGGTCGGGAGACCGAAGGCCAGGTCGGACCCGACCCGGTCGATCCTCCGCAGCACGTCGATGTTCGTGCCGATGAGCGTGGCCTGCTTGACCGGGGCGGCGAGCTTCCCGTCCTCGATGAGATAGCCCAGGCTGACGGAAAAGGTGAACTTCCCCGAATCCTCGACCTGGCCGCCCGCGAGGCTTGCGACGTAGAAGCCGCGCCCGACCGACCGCAGGATGTCCTCGGGCGCATCGTCGCCGGCGGCGATGTAGGTGTTGGCCATACGCGGGAGGGGCCAGTGGCTGTAATCCTGGCGCCGGCCGTGCCCGGTCAGGGCCGCTCCGCCCATGAGGCGCGACGAGAGCCGGTCCTGGAGCAGCCCGCGCACGACCCCCTTCTCGACGAGCAGGGTCTTGCGGGGCGGCGTGCCCTCGTCGTCGACGTTGTAGGAGCCCCGGAACGACGGGATGGTCGGGTCGTCGTAGATCGTGACCAGCTCCGAGCCGACCTTTCGACCCATCTTGTTCCAGAAGATCGAGGTCCTCTTTCTGTTGAAGTCGGCCTCCAGGAGATGGCCAACGGCCTCGTGGATGAGGACGCCGCTGTGGCCCGGCGCCAGGACGATCGGCATTTCCCCCGCCGGGGCGTCGACGGCCTCGAGCAGAAGCATGGCCTCGCGCGCCGCCTCGGCCCCGATCGCGCGCGGCTCGAGCGTCTCGTCGAAGTACTCCAGGCCGGTCCGCCCGCCCCCGCCGCAGTAGCCGGATTCGCGCCGGCCGTTCGCCTCGGCGATGGCGGCGCAGACGAGCTTGACCATGGGCCGGGTGTCGCGGACGAGCAGGCCCTCGGAGTTGGCGATCAGGATGTGGCGGAGCGAGTCCGAGTAGTGCGCCTTGACCTTGACGATCCGCGGGTCGTAGTCCAGGGCCGCTCCGTAGGCCTCGCGGACGAGCCCGATCTTGCGGCGCAGGGAGGCCCCACTCGCCGGCCGGCGGAGGAGATAGCGGCTCGACGCCCGGGTCCGGTCGCGGAGCGGCCGCGGGAGAGTCCGGGCCGTTCGGCCCGCGGCGATCGCGGCGGCCGTCAGGGCGGCTTGCCTGATCTTGTCCATGGCCAGGTCGTTGGTGTAGCCGAAGCCGGTCCGGTCGCCGCGGATGACCCGGATGCCTATCCCCAGGCTGACGGCCTCGGCCGTCTCCTTGACGATGTCCTCCTCCATGGTGATGAAATCGTAGGACCGGTGTTCCATGAAGATCTCGGCGAAGTCGCCCCCGCTCGAGAGAGCGGCGCCGAGCGCGGCCCGGAGGTCGGCGGCCGAAAGCCTGAAATGATCGACGTAGGTGAGGGGCCTGACCGAGGAGCGCGCCGGAGGAGGGATCGAACTGAGGGGAGCTATCTTCGGCATGGCGCCGCCATGATGGCACAATCAGCCGGGCCTGGCAACCGGAGCGCGGGCCCGGGGGACGCTTCGGACCGCGCCGGCCGTTTGACGCTCTCCGCGGATTGGGCCTATAATGGGCAGCACCGTGGGAACGCAGGAACTCAGACAGGCCTTCGACGTCGCGGTGGACGCCGTGATCGAGGCCGCCCTCCGCGAGGACATGCCCGGGGGCGACGTCACCTCGGAGAGTGTCATCCCCTCGGGCGCCCGCTCCGAGGCCCATTTTCTGGCCAAGGAGGACGGCGTTCTCGCCGGCCTCGACGTCGCCCACCGGGTCTTCGCCAAGATCGATCCCGAGGTCATCTTCATCGAGAGGTTCCGCGACGGTTCCGTGTTCCACAAGGGCGACAAGCTGGCCCGGATCAAGGGGCCGACCCTCGTCCTTCTTCAGGGGGAGCGGACGGCCCTCAACCTGCTCCAGCGCCTCTGCGGCGTGGCCACGATCACGCGCCGCTTCGTCGAGGCCGTCGCCGACGCCAAGGCCAAGATCCTCGACACCCGCAAGACGACCCCCGGCCTGCGCCTGCTCGAGAAATACGCCGTGCGGATGGGCGGCGGCGAGAACCATCGCCTCGGCCTGTCCGACATGGTCCTCATAAAGGACAACCATCTGCGTTTCGTCGGCAGCGTCGCCGAGGCCGTCCGCCGGGCCCGGGCCAAGGCCCGGCCCGGCGTCCGGATCGAAGTCGAGGCGTCGAGCCTGCTCCAGGTCCGCGAGGCCCTGGCGGCCGGCGCCGACGTGATCATGCTCGACAACATGCCGCTCGAGACGATGCGGCAGGCCGTCCTGCTCGCCGGGGGGCGTGTCCCGTTCGAGGCCTCCGGCAACATGACCCTCGACCGCGTCCGGGCCGTCGCCGAGACGGGCGTCGATCTCATATCCGTCGGCGCCCTGACCCACTCGGCCCGGGCCATCGACATCAGCATGGACTTCGTCCGATGAGGGGCTCATGAGCGATCGCGACATCCGGGCCGACGTCCTGGTCATCGGCTGCGGCATCGCCGGAGCGACGGCCGCGCTCGAGGCCGCCGAGGCCGGCCTCAGCGTCGTCGTCATCACCAAGGCGAACCGGGCCGAGGAATCCAACACCTTCTACGCCCAGGGGGGGATCGTCTCCTTCGCCCCGGACGACCGGCCCGAACTGCTCAAGAGGGATATCCTCGAGGCCGGCGATGGCGTCGGCGATCCGGTTGCCGTCGACGTCCTGGTCGCCGAGGGGCCGCGCCTGGTCCAGGAGACGCTCATCGGCAAGCTCAAGATCCCGTTCACCCGCAGCTCCCCCGAGGCGCTCGACTACGCCCTCGAGGCCGGGCATTCGCGCCGCCGCATCCTCCACGTCGAGGACGCCACGGGACGGACCATTGAGGACCGGTTCCTGCGCGCCCTCAGGCGGCATCCCCGGGTGACGCTGCTCGCGGGCCGGACGGCGGTCGACCTCCTGACCGTCCCCCATCACTCCAAGAACCCCGTGGCCTACTACCGGGAGCCCCGGGCCATCGGGGCCTACGTCCTGGACAACGCCGGCGGCAGGGTCGGCCGCGTCTTCGCCCCGTTCACGATCCTGGCGACCGGCGGATGCGGGGCCGTCTTCCTCCACACCTGCAACCCCGCGGGAGCGGACGGCTCCGGGTACGCCATGGCCCTCCGGGCCGGGGCCCGGATCGGCAACATGGAGTACATCCAGTTCCACCCCACCGTCTTCATGCGCGCGTCGGGCGACGGGTTCCTCATCACGGAAGCTGTCCGCGGCGAGGGGGCCAAGCTCAAGACCCGGGACGGCAAGCCGTTCATGGGCAAGTACCTGCCGAAGCGCGAGCTGGCCCCGCGCGACGAGGTCTCGCGGGCCATCTACGAGGAGATGATCCTCACCAATTCCGACTATGTCCTGCTCGATCTGGCCTCCTACGCCAAGCCGGCGACGATCCGCAAGCGCTTCCCGACCATCCTCCGGACCTGTCTCGAGGACGGGATCGACATCACCCGCCAGCCCATCCCGGTCGTCCCGGCGGCCCACTATTGCTGCGGCGGGGTGCTGGCCGACGTCTGGGGTCGGACCTCGCTCGCGGGTCTCTACGCCGTCGGCGAGGTGGCCTGCACGGGCGTCCACGGGGCCAACCGCCTGGCCTCGACATCGCTCCTCGAGGGGCTGGTCTGGGGGACGCGGGCGGCCCGCGACATCGCCGGGCGCTTCGACGACGCCCGCCCGTACAGGGCCTCTGAGATCCATCGCTGGTACATCCCGACACGGGTGGAGGACGTCGACCCGGCCCTGATCAACCAGGACTGGCTGACCATCCGCTCGACGGCGTGGAACTACGCCGGCATCATCCGGACCCGCAAACGGCTCAACCGGGCCAAGTCCGACCTCGAGTATCTCAGCCACCGCATCGAGAAATTCTATCAGGAGGCCCGCCTCGAGCCGTCCCTCATCGGCCTGCGCCACGGCATCCTGGTCGCCCTGATGATCACTCGGGCCGCCCTGGCCAATCCCGCCTCCCGCGGAGCCCATTTCATTAAGAAGTGACCTCGCGCATTTCAGTCAGGGGTCGGCAGCCCCTGGTGGCGAAGGGGGTCAGGAGAGCCCGATTTGGAAAAGTTCAGCCGGGGCGCGTGACTGACGAGGGCCGTTTCCCTGGAAACCGCCAAAACGTGTTTGAGCGAGGCTTAGCGCAAGCCGAGCGAGTTGTTTTGGCGCCGAGTCAGGCGCACGGCCCGGCGTCTTCAAACTTTTCCCATGAGGGCGAAACTGACACGCGAGACACCCTTGCGGTCGACAGAGAAGTCATCCGAGACTAGCGCACGGTTCACCCAGCCTCTCTGGGACGAGCAGCGGGCTAGCAGACGGGACCGACTTGGTCTATAATGGCGCATTAGACTTCGAGGATTGGAGACCCCGATGGCCGACAAGTCCGACGTGAAGGCGACGCTCAACCTGCCCCGGACCGGCTTCGCCATGAAGGCCTCCCTGGCCCAGAGGGAGCCGGAGACCATTGCCCGGTGGGAAGCCGACCGCCTCTACGAGAAGATCCTCGAGAAGCGCGCCGCGGCCCGCCGCCACCCGTTCATCCTCCACGACGGCCCGCCCTACGCCAATGGCCACATTCACATGGGCACGGCCCTCAACAAGGTCCTCAAGGACGTCATCGTCAAGTCCCGCTCCATGCTCGGCTATTACGCCCCCTACGTCCCAGGCTGGGACTGCCACGGCCTGCCCATCGAGATCCACGTCGACCGCGAGCTCGGGGCCCGGAAAAAGGACATGTCCGTCACGGCCATCCGCGACGAGTGCCGCAAGTACGCCGAGAAGTTCATCGACGTCCAGCGCGACGAGTTCAAGCGCCTGGGCGTCCTCGGGGCCTGGGAGACGCCCTACCTGACCCTCCACCCGGCCTACGAGGCCAAGGTCCTCGAGTACCTGGCCGCCTTCTTCGAGCGCGGCGAGGTCTATAAGGGCAAGCGCCCTGTCCACTGGTGCATCCACGACCGGACCGCCCTGGCCGAGGCCGAGATCGAGTACCGGGACAAAACCTCGCCTTCGATCTACGTCCGCTTCGAGGTCCTGTCCGACCTCGGGGCCAAAGCCCCCGCCCTGCGCGGCCGCCGCGCCTACGTCGTCATCTGGACGACGACCCCCTGGACGCTGCCCGCCAACCTGGCCATCGCCTTCCACCCCGACTACGAGTACGCCGCGGCCGAGGTGGAGGCGGGCGGCGACGTCTACATCATGGCCCGGCGCCTGCTCCCGGTCGTGGCCGAGGAGATCGGCTGGCCCGCGCCCAAGGTCCTGGCGTCTTTCGCCGGCCGCGAGCTCGAGGGCCTCAAGGCCCGCCACCCCTTCGTCGACCGGGAATCGCTCTTCGTCCTGGGCGATTACGTCACGCTCGAGGACGGCACGGGCGCCGTCCACACCGCCCCGGGCCACGGCGCCGACGACTACCGAACCGGCGTCGCCTACGGCCTCGACATCTACACGCCCGTCGACGACGACGGCCGCTTCACCCCCGACGTCCCCCGCTACGCCGGGCTCCAGGTCTTCGAGGCCAACGCCCGCATCACGGCCGACATGGCGCGGGACGGGACGCTGCTCAAGGAATCGACGATCACCCACTCCTACCCGCACTGCTGGCGCTGCAAGAACCCGGTCATCTTCCGGGCCACCGAGCAGTGGTTCATCTCCATGGACAAGAACGGTCTGCGCGGGGATGCCCGCGCGGCCGTGGCCAAGGTCTGCTGGATCCCCGAGTGGGGCCGCGACCGGATCGACGCCATGGTCGCCGGCCGCCCCGACTGGTGCATCTCGCGCCAGCGCACCTGGGGCGTGCCTATCCCGGCTTTCAAATGCAAGGCCTGCGGCGCGCCGTTCGCCGACGCCGCGACGTGCCGCCATGTCGCCGGCATCTTCGGCGCCGAGGGGTCGGGGGCCTGGTTCGTCCGCGACGCCTCCGAGCTCGTCCCGCCCGGCGCGGCCTGCCCGGCCTGCGGCGGGACCGCCTTCGACAAGGAGCACAACATCATCGATGTCTGGTTCGAGTCCGGCTCCTCCCACAACGTCCTCGCCCGCGAGCCTGGCCACTCCTGGCCCTCCGACGTCTACATCGAGGGCCAGGACCAGCACCGTGGCTGGTTCCAGAGCTCGCTCCTCATCGGCGTCGGGGCCAAGGGCGGGAGCCCCTTCCGGACCTGCATCACCCACGGCTTCATCCTCGACGAGCAGGGGAGGGCCATGTCCAAGTCCATGGGCAACGTCATCGACCCCGCCGACGTCATCAAGCGCAGCGGGGCCGAGATCGTCCGCCTCTGGTCGGCCATGCTCAACTACAAGGAGGACGCCCGATTCGGGCCGGAGCTCGAGCAGCGGCTGGTCGAGGCCTATCGCAAGATCCGCAACACCTGGCGCTTCCTGCTCGGCAACGTCTCCGATTTCGAGCCCGGCCGCGACGCCGTGGCCGAGCCCGATCTCGCCGACCTCGACCGCTGGATCCTGCACCGCTTCGAGAAGGTCCGCGGGCGGGTCGCCCGGTCCTACCGGGACTACGAGTTCCACCCCATCGTTCACGATGTCCTAGACTTCTTCACCGTCGACCTGAGCGCCTTCTACCTCGATGTCGTCAAGGACCGGGTCTACTGCTCGGCCCGGGACGCGTGGGCCAGGCGCTCGGCCCAGACGGCCATGTTCACGATCCTCCGCGACAGCCTCCTCCTCATGGCCCCGATCCTGGCGTTCACGGCCGAGGAAGCCTGGGCCCACGTCCCGGCCTTCGAGGGCAAGGACCCGTCGGTCCACATGGCCGAGTTCCCCGGGGCCTCGGACTGGCTGGCCTCGGCCCGACCAGGCTTCGTCGAGGACATGGAGCGGCTCCTCGACCTGCGTGAAAAGGCCCTCAAGGAGCTCGAGAAGGCCCGCGAGTCCAAGCTCATCGGAAACTCGCTCGAGGCTCGGGTGATCCTCAAGGCCCCGGCCTCCGAGACCGCCTTCCTCGAGGCCCGGCGCGGCGACCTCGCGGCGCTCCTCATCGTCTCCCAGGTCGAGATCGGGACGGCGGACGGTCGTGCCCTCGCGATCGAGGTCGGCAAGGCCGCCGGGGCGAAGTGCGAGCGCTGCTGGAACTACTCGACCTACGTCGGTACGAGCCAGGAGGTCCCGACGTTCTGCGCCCGCTGCGAGGAGGCGGTCAAGGCCGCGCCGCCACGCCCATGAAGAAGAACGCCCCCTATCTTTTGCTCGCGGCCGCCCTGGTCGTCCTCGACCAGGTCACCAAGGGGATCGTCGCCCGGACCGTGACGCTCTACGAATCCGTCCCCGTCATCCCCGGGTTCTTCAACATCACCCGCATCCACAACAAGGGCGCCATCTTCGGGACCTTTTCGCGCACCGACAGCACCCTGGTCTTCGCCCTGCTGACCGCGGCCTCGCTGGCCGCCCTGGCCTTCGTCGTGGTCTATTTCTTCAGGGCGCCGGATGCGGACAAGCTGCTGAAGGTCGCCTTGGCCCTGATCATGGCCGGGGCCTTCGGCAACCAGTTCGACCGGCTCATCCGGGGCCACGTCATCGACTTCCTGGACTTCTATGTCGGCGGCGCCCACTGGCCCTTCTTCAACGTGGCCGACTCCTGCATCACCATAGGCGCCGGCCTGATGCTCATCACTCTGCTGAGGAGGAAACCCGCATGCACCCCGTCCTCTTGAAGATCGGCCCGCTGACCATCCACACCTACGGCTTCATGATGGCCCTCGGCGTCGCCATGGGACTGTGGTTCATCTACGCCCAGGCCAAGAGGGCCGGGCTGGACGCCAACAGGATCATGGACGCGGCCTTTTACACCATCATCGTCTCACTCATCGGGGCCAAGCTGCTCCTCTTCGTCGGCAACATCTCCTACTACCTCGAATACCCCGGGGAGCTGCTGTCGCTGGCCCGGTCGGGCGGCGTCTTCCAGGGCGGCCTGACGTTCGGCGTCATCTTCGCGCTGTGGTATTTCCGCCGCAAGAAGATCCCGACCTGGAAGACGGCCGATCTCATCGGGCCGGCCCTGGCCCTGGGCCACGGATTCGGCCGGATCGGGTGCTTCAGCGC
>DSDX01000149.1 GCA_011048485.1 Candidatus Aminicenantota bacterium
CGTGGCCGAGCACAACATCAACCTGGCCGCGGCCTACGCGGAGCGGCTGATCTTCCTCAAGGACGGGGCCGTGGCGGCCGCGGGAACGCCGGACGAGACGGTCACGGCGGCGAACATCCGGGCCATCTTCGGTGCCGAGGTCGACATCCGCGAGAACCTTCGCACCGGCCTGCCGGAGGTCTCGCTGGCGGCGAAAAGAGGCCCGGGATGAGCCGACCTGAGCCAAGAAACGGCCCGAAGCGCGCCCGGGTATTGGTCAGGGAGAGACGTTCGCGCATCGCCGGGGGCAGGCCCGTTCACGGGGACATGGACCTTAGGTCCTTGTCCCCGCTCATGGCCGGTTTTCTCCTGGCCATGACGATGGGGGGAGCCGCGGCGGCGCAGACCATCCGGGACGACCTCGGCCGGCCGTTCCCGCTGCCGGCCCGGCCGCCCGGGCGCATCGTCTCCATGGCCCCGAACGTCACCGAGATCCTGTTCGCCCTGGGGCTCGGCGATCGCGTGGTCGGAGCGACCCGCTTCTGCGACTGGCCCCCGGAGGCCCGGTCCGTGCCGAGGATCGGCGGGCTCGTCGACCCGAATCTCGAGGTCATCCGTTCGCTCGATCCGGACCTCGTCATCGCCTTCCGCGGAAATCCTCTCCGTCTCGTCGAGCGCGTGGGCAAGCTGGGCCTGCCCGTCTTCGTCCTCGACATCGGCGACGGCCTCGACGCCCTCGCCCCGCTCGTCGAGAAGATCGGCCGGGTGACGAGGGCGGACAGCGCGGCGGCCGGTCTCGTCCATTCCCTCCGGGCCGGGATCGTGTCCGTCGACGCCGCCCTGCGGGGGATCGGATCGAGGCCCAAGGTTTTCGTCCTCCTCTACGGACAGGGCCTCTGGACCTGCGGCGGGGAGAGCTATGTCGACGACATCATCGCCCGGGCCGGCGGGGTCAACGTCGCCTCGGCGCTGCCCAAGAAATGGGCCCTCTACAAGCGCGAGAAGATCATCCGGGACGACCCCGACGTCATCTTCATCCTGGCCCGGTCCGACCGCGACTTCGAGGCCGGCCGGGACAGGCTCTCGCGCCTGCCGGGCCTGGAGGCGGTCCGGGCCGTCCGGACCGGCCGGGTCCACAGGATCGACGAGGACGCGGCCAGCCGCTTCGGGCCCCGGCTCGTCGAGGTCCTGGCCCGGATGGCCTCGCTCCTCCATCCCGAGCGCATGGGAAGGCGGCCTTGAACAGGCGCGGGGGCCGGGCGCTCTTCTGGACGATAACCATCGTTCTGGGCCTGGCCGGATTCCTTCTCTCGCTCCTGGTCGGGCCCGTCCGGACGACCGTCGGCGACCTAGCCCGCACCATCCGGGATCCGGAGCCTGTCCTCTCCGCCATCTTCTTCGATCTTCGCCTGGCCCGGGCCGTCCTGGCCTTCCTCGTGGGGGCCGCCCTGGCCCTCTCCGGGGCCATCCTCCAGGGCTACTTCCGCAACCCGATGGCCGATCCCTTCGTGGTCGGGGTCTCGTCGGGCGCCTCGCTGGGGGCCGTCCTCGCCACGGCCGCGGGCTTCGAGGCCGCCGCCTTCGGCTTCAGCGGACCCGGCCTGCTGGCCTTCCTGGGCGGCTTGGGCATCGTGTCCATCGTCTACGCGCTCTCCCTGCGGCGGGGCGGGTCCAGGATCGAGACCCTGCTCCTGACCGGAATCGCGGCCGGAGCGCTGGCGTCGGCCCTGACGTCCTTTTTCCTTTTCATGCGCTCGGATTCCTACGACCAGGCTGTGTTCTGGCTCCTCGGCAGCTTCCAGCTCGCCGACTGGGGGCAGGCCGCGACGTTGGGCCCCTGGCTCCTCCTGGGCCTCCTGGGGTCGCTCTGGCTGGCCCGGGACATGGACCTTCTGGCGCTCGGGGACGAGACGGCCCAGGCCCTGGGGTGCCCGGTCCGGAAGGTCCGGATGGCGTTCCTGGCGATGTCGGCCCTGCTCGCGGCCCTGTCCGTGGCCGTGAGCGGGATCATCGGCTTCGTCGGCCTGGTCGTGCCCCACTGGGTCCGCATCCTCATCGGCCCGTCCCACCGGGCCCTCTTCCCCGCCTCCGCCCTGGCCGGCGGCGTCTTTCTCGTCTACTGCGACCTCGTCGCCCGGACGCTCCTTCCCGCCGAGCTCCCCATCGGGGTCATCACGGCCGCCGTCGGCGCGCCGTTCTTCCTCTATCTCCTGCACAAGAAGCGCTAGGCCCCTCTCCCGATTCCGGGAGGCGCCTCTCTTCAGCTGTGCTCGGGATATGCTCCTGGAACGGCTTTGGCCCCGTAGAACTCCGGGGCTTCCCGGTCCGTATGTTAGAATGAGGATCCATGGATTTTTTTTTCGTCCGTGACCACCGCGGCCGCCTGCGCTTCTACACGGCCGGTCCGCTCGGCCCCCTGCCCGCCCGGTTCTCGAAGAGCAGGGAGGTCTGGGAGGCGGCCAAGAAGAAGGTCATCGGACTCGATCCCCGGACCCTCCTTCAGGAACAGGCTTTCGAGCTCGGCGGGCGGCCCGGCGAGGGCCCCCTCCGCGTCCTCCACTCCGGTCTCCACGACGAGAGATCGGTCCGGACCAAGCTGTTCTTCTTCCTGCAGCGCCACCGGACCCGCCACATCGCGCTCCTCGTCGGCGAGGGCCTGGCCGTCCCGTTCACGGCCCCGATCGCGCTCCTGCCCGGTCCCAACATCGTCTTTTACGTCCTGGCCATCGTGATGATCATCCAGTGGCAGGCCCTGCGAGGCATCAAGCGCATCCTGGGCCGCGAGCACGAGCTCGTCGCCGACCCGCTCTTGGCCGAGTGGGAAGAGGCCGTCGAGGCCGGCGACGAGGGCCGCTTCCCGGCCATCCTCGACCGCCTCGAACAGGTCCACCGCCTGCCGTCGCCCCGTCGGCTGCTCTGGAGATCCTGACAAGGCGACGTTCCCTGGGGCAGCCTTTCAAAGGGTCTTTCTGTCATTTCCGCGTCCCTTTCTTGAGGCGGCAAGGGAATTCGCCTCGAGGGCGGGGGTCGCCCTCAGGGGGAAATTGACAATTCCTGTCGATTGGCTTACCGTATAGGTATCATGACGCTGACCCTCAATCAGGTCCTGGGGATCATCCTGACCGTGGCGGCCGTGGTCGTCGCCACATTCCTGGTCATGTTCCTGACCCAGCTCCGCAAGACCGCGAGGGAAGGCGAGAAGACCCTGCTCAAGGCCCAGGAGACGATGGACAGCCTCAAGGCGATCGAGGCCAAGGTCGACGAAGGGCTCGACAACCTCGGGGAGGTCCTGACGGCGTCGAAGAGGGCGGCGACCGGCCTGGCGGAAGCCAGCTTCTTCCTCTCGACCAGGGTCCTCCGGCCGTCGGCGAAGTACTGGCCTTTCCTCATCCCCCTCGTTCGCCTCGGCCTGCGTGAGTTGAAAAAAAGAAAGGAGAAGAAGGATGGGTAACACACAAGACAATCATTTCTGGGATTCCCTGTTGACGTTCGTCGCCGGCGCGACGGCCGGTTTTCTCATCGGCATCCTGGTCGCTCCGGCGAGCGGCAAGGAAACGCGCAAGAAGATCAAGGACCAGGCCGGCAAGACGGGCGACGCGGCCAAGGAGAGCTACGAGAAGATCGCCAAGGAAGCCGAGAAGGGCATCCGGCTGGTCAAGGAGAAGACCGGCGAGGGCGTCGACGCCATCCGCGACTTCATCGAGAAGAAGAAGGAGGAGTTCTCCCACAAGGCCGAAGAGAAGAAGTAGGCCCGCCCCGCCCGTCCGTTCCCGATCCCCGGCCGCAACCGGCGCGGGGGTTCTGTCTTAACGGGCCGGACCGCGCCGGGACGAGGGACCAAGAGACCATGAGAGCCGTTCCAAGCCGTCTTGCGCCCGTTCTCGTCGCGCTGGCCGTTCTGGCCGGCCTTCCTCCGGCGGCCCGCCCGGTCGATCCCAAGACCGCCCGCAGGATCGACGCGGAGATCGAGAAGCGCCTGGCCGAGATCGTCAAGATCCGCCGCTTCATCCACATGAACCCCGAGCTCAGCAACCGCGAGTTCGAGACCGCCCGTCTCATCGCCTCCAAGCTCCAGCCCTTGGGCTTCGAGGTCCGCACGGGCGTCGCCAGGACCGGCGTCGTGGCCGTCCTCCGCGGCGGCCAGCCCGGCGTGGCCGTGGCCGTCCGCGCCGACATGGACGCCCTGCCGGTCCAGGAGGAGACAGGCCTGCCCTACAAGTCCCTCAATCCCGGGGTCATGCACGCCTGCGGCCACGACGTCCACAGCTCGGTCGTCCTCGGGACGGCCCTCGTTCTCAACGCGCTCAAGGACAGCGTCAAGGGGTCCGTGACCTTCCTGTTCCAGCCGGCCGAGGAGGGCCCGCCCGCCGGCGAGGACGGCGGGGCCGACCTCATGGTCCGGGAAGGCGCCCTCGACGATCCGCCCGTCGCGGCCGTCTTCGGCTTCCACGTCTGGCCGGAACCGGTCGGCCAGGTCCTTTTCGCCCCGGGCCCCGTGACCGCCGCTTCCGACAGCTTCGACATCACCATCCTGGGCAAGAGCGCCCACGGCGCCCGGCCCCACGAGGGCGTGGACGCGGTGGTCATCGCCGCCGAGGTCGTCACCGCCCTCCAGACGATCGTCAGCCGCGTCTCGGAACCGACCGATCCCGCCGTCCTGACCGTCGGCACCATCAGGGGCGGGGCCCGCCGCAACATCATCGCCGACCAGGTCGTCCTCGAGGGGACGATCAGAACGCTGAGCGAGGCCAACAGGAAGAAGATCCCCCGGCTCATGGAGAGCGTGGTCAAGAACATCACGGAGATCTACGGCGCGAGCTACCGCTATGAGTACATACCGGGCAATCCGTCCGTCCTTAATAACAGGGAGCTGGCCGCGGCCATGAAGCCGACGCTCGTCCGGCTCCTGGGGCAGGACAAGGTCGTCGAGTGGAAGCCGCAGATGATCGCCGAGGACTTCGCCTTCATGGCCCGGAAGGCGCCCGGCTTCTACTTCTTCCTGGGAGTCAGGGGGCCGGGCCAACCGATGACGCCCCTCCACAGCCCGGGCTTCAGCCCGGACGAGAAAGCGATCCCCCTGGCGGTCCGGATCCTCAGCCACCTCGTCCTCGACGCCCTCGAGAGCCAGAGCGCCCTGGCCGCGGGCGGGCCCGGCTTCTAGGCGCGAGCCCCTACCCCTTCGTCTTCCTGACGGCGGCGCTCGTCCTCGGCATGGCCTCGGCCGGGGCCTCCGCTTGTCCCCCCGTTCCGGCCTGGGGCCTGGCCTGCGCCGGTCTGGCCGGGGCCTGGGCCCTATTCGCCTCCCGGCGCGACCGCGGGGCGGCCCTGCTGGCCCTGGCCGCGGTCTGCGCCCTCGGGGCCGCCCGGGCCTCGGATCGAGCCCGCCGCTATCAGGCCAATCCTCTCCGGGCGCTGACGGCGGAAGGCTATATCGACGTGACCGGCCGCCTCTTCCGGTCGCCGGGCCGGGAGCTCGACCGGGACGTCCTTTTCATCGACGTCCGGACCGTCACGGAGGCGGGTCGCGAAAGGGCCTGCCGCGGCCGGCTCCGCCTGAGCGTGCCGTTCGCGCGAGGGGCCCGCCCGCGTCTCCGGTACCTGGCCGGCGACACGATCAGGGCCTCGGTCCGGCTGAGCTCCGGCGGCTCGTTCCGCAACTTCGGCGGCTTCTCCTACGACACCTACCTCCGGACCCAGCGCATTCACCGCCGGGGCTCGACGAAATCCGCCCTCCTCGTCGGCCGGGCCTCGCCCTCCCCGCCCCGCTCGGTCCGGGCCAGGGTGTCGAGGCTGCGCCTCGGCGTCCAGAGGGAGCTCGAGAGGAGGTTCCCCTCGGCCGACGGCGCGGACATCTCCCCGAACGGGGCCGTGCTCGAGGCTCTCCTCCTCGGGGAGGACGGGCGCCTGGACGAGCCGACCGTCGAGAATCTCCAGAAGACGGGCCTCTATCATCTCTTCGCCATCTCGGGGGGCCACATCGCCATCATCAACCTGCTGCTTTTCTCACTGTTCCGCTTCGTCCGCATGTCTAGACGCGCTTCGAGCCTAGCCCTGGCCGTCTTTCTCGTCTTCTACACCGCTCTCGTCGAGGGCAGCCCGTCGGTGCTGCGGGCCACCCTCATGACCCTGGCCGTCCTCGCTGGCCGCCTCCTCTGGAAGGACGTTCACGTCCTCAACACCATAGCGGCCAGCGCCTTCGCCCTTCTCCTCGCCAATCCCGCGAGCCTCCACGAGGTCGGATTCCAGCTGACCTACGCCGCCACGCTCTCGATCATCCTCTTCGCCCCGCCTTTGCTCCGGCGGCTGCCCCGCCTGCCCTTCAAGATGTCCGAGCTGGCCGCCCTGTCCGTGACGGCCGCGCTGGGCGCCATGCCCATCGTCGCCCGGAGCTTCAACCGAGTCGCCTTCTCGTCGCTCCTCCTGAACTTCCCGGCCATACCGCTCGTCGGCCTGACCATGGGCGTCGGCTACGTCTTCCTGCCCTTCGCCGCGGTCTGCCCGGGGGCGGCGGCCCTCCCCGCCGCGGGGCTCGAGCTCCTCGTGGCCGTCTTCGCCGCGGTCTCCCGCTCGCTCGACGCCTGGCCTTTCCTTTCGATCCGCGTCCCCACGCCCCCCGGCGGGCTGCTCGGGGCCTATTACCTGACGCTCGGGCTGGCCCTCGTCCGGCCCCGTTTCCGGCTCCAGAGGCCGGCCGTGCTTATCGCCTTCGCCGTCGCCTCGGCCTTGTTCGTCGTCCCGCCCTTCCGCCGGTCATCGCCCGACCTGAGGGTCACCCTGATCGACGTCGGGCAGGGCGAGTCCATCCTGGTCGAGTTCCCGGGCCGCCGGACCATGGTCATCGACGGAGGCGGCCTGGCCGCCAGCCCGTTCGACGTCGGCGAACGGGTGGTCTCCCCCGTCTTGTGGCGCAAGGGGATCACGAAGATCGACCACCTGGTCCTGACGCACCCCCATCCCGACCACATGGACGGCCTCGTCGCCCTGGCCCGCAACTTCCGGATCGGCGAATTCTGGGAAGGGCTCCCGGCGCCGGCGGACGGAGGCTACGCGGAGCTCCTGGAGTCCCTTCCCGCCCGGGCCGTCCGGCGCCGCGTCGGCCGGGGCGACCTGTTCGCGTCGGGCCCCGTCTCGGTCGAGGTCCTCCACCCTTCGAGCGACGGCGGAGCGGGCCCGGGCCCGGCCGACAACGAGAATTCGCTGGTCATCAAGCTGACCATGGACGGGACGTCCTTTCTGTTCACGGGCGACGCCGGCCGGCCGACCGAGGAAAGGCTCGTCGCGTCCGGCCTCGATCTCGGCGCCCGCGTGCTCAAGGCCGGGCACCACGGCAGCGCCTCCTCGACGACGACGGCGTTCCTGGCCGCGGTGCGGCCGCGGCTCGTGATCGTCTCCGCGGGCCCGGGCAACACCTACGGGTTCCCCCATCCGGACTTCCTGGCCCGCTGCGCCGAGGCCGGCGCGGCGGTCCTGCGGACGGACCTGGAAGGCGCGATCGAGATCAGGGTCGACGGGCGCCGGATCGCGGTCCGCTCGTGCGCCGCCCCCAAGGGCCGGACCCGTCCGGACTTCCGTTTGACACGTGCGACTAAATCCTTGATAATCGGATTGGATTAGAGGAGCGGCAAAATGCGAAAGACGAGACTGCTGGCGGTTATCATTCTACCCCTGGCTTTGGTCTCCTTTCTCCAGGCCCAGAGCCTGGCCGAGCTGGCCAAAAAAGAGAAAGAGCGCCGGGCCGCCCTGAAGGGCAAGCCGGCCACGGTGATCACCACCGCCGATCTGGTCAAGGTCAAGAAGAAGCCGGCGGTCGAGGTGGCCGGCGAGGAGACCGGCGTCCAAGAGGCCATCGCGGAGGCCATGAGGACCGGTGAGGCCGGCGCGGCCGAAGGCCAGGTCCAGGAAGGCGCGGCCCCGCCCGAGGCGGCCGGCCAGGCCGTCGAAGCCGGCGCGGCGGCCGCGGCCCCCGTCACGGAGATCCCGCCGGGCCAGCCCGCGGCGCTTTCCGACCAAGAGATCCAAAAGAAGCAGACCGAGCTTGCCGATATCGCCAAGCAGAAGGCCGAGATGGTCGACCTCCTGACGATCAAGATGAACGCGCTGTACCAGGAATTCTACGGCCTCGACAACATGAAATCCCGAGAGCTCGTCCAGCTCCAGATCAGCGACACCTACGACAAGCTCCTCAAGGCCGAGGCGGAATCGGCCCAGGCCCAGAAGGACCTCGAGCAATTCATGGCCCAGAAGAAGAAGGACAGCCCGCCCACGATCTGGATCCGCTGACCCGGCCCGCGCCGGCGACGCCCCCGTACCCGACGAACGCGACGAACCGAGGAGGACCATGACGGCCAAGACCGTGACGGCCCAGTCCGGGGCCGAGGCGCCCCGGGCCGACAAGCGCAGGCCGGCCGAGCTCCGCCCGGTCCGCATCAGCCTCGACTACATCGACTTCTCGGACGGATCCGCCCTGGTCGAGTTCGGCCGGACGCGGGTCCTGGCCGCGGCCACGATCGAGGAGCGCGTGCCTCACTTCCTCAAGGGCACGGGCCGGGGCTGGGTCACGGCCGAATACGCCATGCTCCCCCGGGCCACCTCGGAGCGGACGCCGCGCGAACGGACGGCCGGCCGGGTCTCCGGGCGTACCCAGGAGATCCAGCGGCTCGTCGGCCGGGCCCTGCGCGCCGTGACCGACCTCGGCGCCCTGGGCGAGCGGCAGATCATCATCGACTGCGACGTCATCCAGGCCGACGGGGGCACCCGGACGGCCTCGGTCACGGCGGGATGCGTGGCCCTGGGCCTGGCCCTCAAAAAGATGATGGACCGCGGCCTCATCGGCCAGATGCCCCTGCGCCACCTGGTCGCCGGGATCAGCGTCGGCGTCGTCAAGGGCCGCCCCCTGCTCGACCTCGACTACGCCGAGGATTCCCAGGCCGACCTGGACATGAACGTCATCGAGACCGACCGGGGCGAGCTCGTCGAGGTCCAGGCCGGGGCCGAAAAAGCGCCGTTCTCGCGGCAGGACCTCCTCGGGCTCCTCAAGATGGCCGACAAGGGCATCGCCAGGATCATCCAGATCCAGAAGCGGGCCCTCAAGCAGAAGAGCATCCTCTTCATGGCCTACGGGTACAAGGACAAGCCTTGACAACCCTCCCCCTGTATCAATAGAATCAAGCCTCAACAACCCGAGACCGAGAGGCCCCTATCGGCGGGAGAGGTCTTTTTTCCGAGCGTCCCGCCCCCCGGGGGAGCCGTCAGAAGGAGGTCGTCATGAACCTGACATCCTGGCTCATCGTCATCGGCGCCGTCGTCGTCCTGGCCGCCCTGATCATCCTGGTCCTGGCCCTGCGGTACCGCAAAGTCGGGCCCAACGAGGCGCTCATCATCGCCGGCGGCCGCAAGCGGACCATCACCCTGGCCGACGGGACGACGCAGAAAGTCGGCTACCGCTACCGCCTCGGGGGCGGCGTCTTCGTCTGGCCCGGGATGGAGAGGGTCTATGTCCTCCCCATGGACATCATCCC
>DSDX01000210.1 GCA_011048485.1 Candidatus Aminicenantota bacterium
ACCGTCTTCAAGAACGGGAAGAACGGCAAGGTCGTATACAGGACGGAGGTCGTCGGCAAGGGCGACATCGAAGCCCTGGTCGTCACCTCGGGGACCCTGAACCCGATCGAGACGGTCGACGTCGGGGCCCAGGTGTCGGGCAAGATCGTGAAGCTCAACGCCGATTTCAACTCCATCGTCAAGGAGGGCCAGATCGTGGCCGAGCTCGACCAGGAGCCCCTGCGGATGAAGATCGACCAGAACGAGGCCAACTACAAGAGCCGGCTGGCCTCGCTCGAGCAGGCCAAGGTCAACCTGCAGATCGCCGAAAAGGCCTACGAACGGGCCAAGTCGCTCTTCGACAAGAACCTCCTCTCGGTCGAGGAGATGGACGTGGCTGAAGCCTCCTTTCTCAACGCCAAGAGCTCCCTCATCTCGTCCGAGGCCAGCCTGGCCCAGGCCAAGAGCACGCTCGACCTGAGCAAGGTCGATCTCGGCTACTCGATCATCCGGGCCCCGGTCGACGGCGTCGTCATCACCCGGCAGGTCAACGTCGGACAAACCCTCCAGTCGAGCTACCAAGCCCCGGTCCTGTTCCAGATCGCGACCGACCTGACCAAGATGAAGGTCGAGTGCAGCGTCGACGAGTCCGACATCGGTAAAGTCAAGGAAGGGCAGCAGGTCCGCTTCACGGTCGAGGCCTACCCGAACGAGAACTTCAAAGGCGTCGTCCAGCAGGTCCGCTTCTCGCCCGAGACGGTGTCCAACGTGGTCACCTATACGACCATCGTCAACGTCGACAACCCCCAGAAGAAGCTCCTGCCCGGCATGACGGCCACCGTGTCGATCATCGTCGGCGAGGCCAAGGATGTCCTGCGGGTCTCCAACGCCGCCCTGCGCTTCACCCCCGAGCTGAGCGCCGAAGAACTCCAGGCCCTGATGAAGGAATCGCTGGACCGGATGATGGCTCAGCGGCAGGCCCAGGGCGGTCAGCCGGGCGCGGCGGGCCCGGCCGGATCCGCTCCATCGGCGCCCGGCGCCAAGCCGGAGGGCCAGGCCGGGCAGAGGACGTTCACCCGGCAGGGCGGAGGCCAAGGGTCCGGCCAGACCCGCCAGCAGATGCCGCGCGTCTGGATGATGGGCGAGGACGGCAAGCTGAAGATGGTTTTCGTCCGCACCGGCGTCGCCGACACGGCCTTCACGGAGATCGTCCGCGGCGAGCTCGAGGAGGGTGACCTCGTCCTAACCGGCACGCAAAGCGGGATCGCGTCGGCCGCGTCCGCCGGCGACCGCCGGATGGGCGGGATGATCTTCATGGGCGGGCCTCCGGGCCGGCGCTGATCAGCCGCGGCCCGAGCGCTGAGGACATGAGGATAAGGATATCAAGATGCCCGGCAACATCATCGAGCTCAAAGACCTTTACAAGACCTACCATGTCGGGGAGACCGAGGTCCGGGCCCTGCGCGGCGTGACCTACTCCATCGAGGCGGGCGAATTCCTGGCCATCATGGGCCCCTCGGGATCGGGCAAGTCGAGCCTGATGAATATCCTCGGCTGTCTCGACCGTCCGACGTCCGGCGAGTACATCCTGGCCGGGGAGAAGGTGTCCACGTTCGACAAGAACAAGCTGGCCCAGATCCGGAACCAGAAGATCGGCTTCGTCTTCCAGAGCTTCAATCTGCTGCCGCGGACGACGGCCCTCGAGAACACCGAACTGCCCCTTCTCTACTCGACGACCAACGGCCGGGACACGACCGAGCGGGCCTTGGAGTCCCTGGCCGCCGTCGGGCTCATGGACCGGGCCCATCACAAGACGAACCAGCTCTCGGGCGGCGAGCAGCAGCGCGTGGCCATCGCCCGGGCCCTGCTCAACAATCCGACCCTGATCCTGGCCGACGAGCCGACGGGCAACCTGGACAGCAAGACGAGCACCGAGGTCATGAACATCTTCAAGACCCTCAACGAGGAGAAGGGCATCACGATGATCATGGTCACCCACGAGCCCGACATCGCCGCCTGGGCCTCCAGCCGGATCCACCTCCTCGACGGGCAGATCGTCCGGGAGGAGCGGGCCTGACCCGCCCGGGCGGGTCCGCGAAGGAGAACGAGCCATGATCAAGAGAACGCTCAGACACGGGGCGAGGACGCTCCGGATCGCATTCCGGGCCTTGGCCCGCAACAAGATGCGCTCTTTCCTCACCGGCCTGGGGATCATCATCGGCGTCGGCGCCGTGATCTCCATGGTCAGCATCGGCGAGGGGGCCAAGCGCGGCATCGAGGACCGCTTCGCCTCCATGGGGACCAACCTCCTCTTCGTCAGGCCCGGCAGCTCGGCCCAGCGGGGCGTGCACGGGGGCTGGGGCAGCATGACCACCCTCAAGGAGGAAGACGCCTGGGCCATCCAGGAGCAGTGCCCGGCCGTCATGTACGTCTCCCCTTCGGTCAGCGCCCGGGCCCAGACGATCTACGGCAACAAGAACTGGAACACGTCCATCGCCGGCACCGGGGACCGCTATCCCGAGGTTCGCGCCTGGGACGTCGAGTACGGGACGTATTTCGACGAATCCATGGTCAAGTCGGCGGCCAAGGTCGCCGTGCTCGGGGCCGACGTCAAGGAAAACCTGTTCGAGGACGAGGACCCCATCGGCAAGATCATCCGGGTCAAGAAGATCCCCTTCAAGGTCCTGGGCGTTCTCAAGAAGAGGGGCGAGTCCGGCGGCTTCGGCAGCCGCGACGACCAGATCTGCATCCCTTACACGACGGCCATGCGCCGTCTCCAGGGCATCGACTACATCCAGTCGATCGACGTCCGGGCGGTCTCCGCGGCGCAGATGGAGGAAGCCCAGGCCCAGATCGAGGAGCTCCTCCGGATCCGGCACCGCATCGCCCCGGGCGCCGAGGACGATTTCAACGTCGGCAACATGTCCGAGATCGCCGAGTCGGCCGCCGAATCGACCAAGATGATGACCGTCCTCCTGGGCAGCATCGCCGGGATCTCGCTGCTCGTCGGCGGCATCGGCATCATGAACATCATGCTCGTGTCGGTGACCGAGCGGATCCGCGAGATCGGCCTGCGCATGGCCGTCGGGGCGCGGGAGCGAGACATCCTGCTCCAGTTCCTGACCGAGGCCGTCGTCTTGAGCCTCATGGGCGGGCTCATCGGCATCGCCTTCGGCGTCGGCGCGTCCAAACTGATCAAGAACATCCAGATGTTCTCCTCGTTCAAGACCGTCGTGTCGATCGAGTCGGTCGTGCTGGCCTTCGGCTTCGCCGCGGCCATCGGCATCTTCTTCGGCTTCTACCCGGCCCGCAAGGCGTCCCGGCTCGACCCGATCGAGGCCCTGAGATATGAATAACGGCCGGCGGCCCGCGGCGCGGGCCCGCGGCTCACGATAAGGAGTCAAAACCATGACAAAGAAGATTTTCTTGCCCCTGATCATGATCGGCGCGCTCGTCCTGGCCGGGCCCGGATTCGGCCAGCAGGCCTCCGGCACCCGGGAGATGTCTCTTGAGGAGTGCATCGTCAAGGCCCTCAAGGACAACCTGGGCGTGGCCATCCAGGTCCTCGGCCCGGAGATCTCATCGGCCGGCGTCGACAGGGCCCAGGAGAAATACATCCCCACCCTGTCCCTGAGCGCCAGCTCGAGGAAGTCGGAGAACGCCTCCTATTCCTACTACGACGCGGCCGAGCAGCTCGTCGACAAGACCCGGAACTACACCTTCCTCAACGCCAGCCAGACGCTCCCGACCGGGGGCACGCTCAGCTTGGACTTCACGGGCTACCGGACCACGACCAACCGTCGCGGGACAACGATCAATCCCCGGTTCGGGACGACCATGCGGTTCAATCTCAACCAGCCCCTGCTCCGGGACTTCGGCTTCAAGATGAGCCGCCGCGAGATCGTCGTCGCCGCCAACAACCTGGGCATCTCCGAGGAGAACCTCAAGCAGACGCTGAAGGACACCGTCTACAACGTCGAGAGCGCCTACTGGAGCCTGGTCTACAGCATCGAAAACCTCGAGGTCCGGCGCCAGTCCCTCGAGCTGGCCAAGGACCTGCTCGAGAAGAACCGCCGCTCCGTCGAGGTCGGCACCCTGGCCCCCATTGAGGTCCTCAGCGCCCAGGCCGAGGTGGCCACGCGCGAGGCCGACCTCATCCAGGCCGAGACCCAGATCGAGAGCAACCAGGACCAGCTCAAGCTCCTGCTCAACATCACCGGCGAAGAGGACAAGGCCGTGGCCTCGATCGTGCCCAAGGACAAGCCGAGCTACGTCGTCAGGGAGGTGAGCCTCGAGGAGGCCATCGCCACGGCCCTGGCCAACCGGAGCGACCTCGAGATCGCCCGCCTCGGCATCCAAGGCGACAAGCTCAACCTCAGCTACGCCAAGAACCAGAGCCTACCCGACCTCAACCTCTCGGCGTCCTACTATAGCCCCGGCATCGACGGGACCCAGCTCATCTACGATATCAACCCCATCTTTCCGGAAGCCCAGGTCGTCGACACCATCCCCGGCGACATCGGCGGCGCGCTCAAGCAGACCTTCAAGCTCCAGTATCCCAACTGGAACCTGGGGCTGACGCTCTCCCTGCCCCTGGCCAACATCTTATCCCGGGCCAACGTGACCCAGGCCCGGCTCAACCTGCGCCAGGCCATGCTCCAGCTGGAGAACCAGAAGGAGCAGCTCTATCTCGAGATCAAGAACGCCGTCCGGGCCGTCCAGGCCAACTACAAGAGGATCCTGGCCTACACGACGGCCCGGGAGCTGGCCGAGCAGAAGCTCACGGCCGAAGAGGAGAAGCGGCGCGTCGGCATGAGCACCAACTACATGGTCCTGTCCTACCAGCGGGACCTGGCCAACGCCCGCATCTCCGAGCTCAACGCCATCGTCTCCTACAACGTCTCGCTGGCCGCCCTCGAGAAGGCGATGGGCACGAGCCTGAAGGCCAAGAACATCAACGTCTCCGACTACGCGCCCGGCCTCGATTGAGACGGACGCCCGGCGGCCGGGGGGATCGCGCCCCGGAGAGGGCCCTCAAAGGCCCCCCGGGATGGGTCCTCGGCTTTTTTCGTGTTGACTATAAAGGATTTAACTTGAACTCGGGGCTCTCCTGTGATATCCTTGGGACAAAGGGTCATCGATCCGATCCAACCCAGCTGTTGGAGAACGCTCAATGAACAGAAAATTGATACGTCCTAATCTCACCGAGATCAAGGAACGGATGAGCCAGGACAAGGAGCGGGACAAGGAAGCGCCCCGCAAGCGCATGCATCCGCCGACCGACACGTACGCCGAGAACTACTATTTTCTCAAACAGATGAATAAGAGGACGCCCATGGCCGTCGTCTACACCGACGGGCAGATGGTCGAGGGCGTCATCGAGTGGTACGACCGCAGCTGCATCAAGCTCAACCGGGAGGACGCCCCGAACCTGCTCATCTACAAATCGAGCATCCGCTGCATCTATAAAGCGGGCGAAGTCCCCGAGCCCGAGGGAAGCAAGCCCGGCAAGAAATGACCCTGCCCACGATCGGGGTGACCTGCGGCGACCCCGGCGGCGTCGGGCCGGAGGTCGTCGTCAAGACGTTCGCCCGGGCCGGGACCCTGCCCGAGGCCTCGTATGTCGTCTTCGCTGATCCCCGAATCGTCGCGGCCGAGGAGGCCCGTTCGGGCCTGAAGACGGGGGCGGGCCCATGGCGGCCCGAAGAGCCCTCCCGCCCCGGCATGTATCTGGCGGCCCTGCCCAGCCCCTCCGAAACGCCGGCGATCGGCCGGGTCTCGGCCGGGAACGGCGAGGCCTCGTTCCGGGCCTTCGAGGCGGCGGTCGGCGCGGCCCGCTCCGGCCGCATCCAGGCCCTCGTCACCGGCCCCATTTCGAAGGCCGCCTGGGCCCTGGCCGGGCATCCGTTCCGCGGCCACACCGAATACCTCGGTTCCCTCTATCCGGGCGCCATCATGGCCTTCTGGTCGGAGCCGCTCAAGGTCGCCCTGTTCAGCCACCACCGGCCTCTCCGCGAGGCCCTCGGGATAGTCCGCAAGGACGCGATCGTCGAGTTCCTCAAGTCCCTCGACCTGGCCCTCCGGCGAGTCCCGGGCGGCCCCTTCGAGCTGCTCATGGCCGGCCTGAATCCCCACGCCGGAGAGGACGGCCATCTGGGCCGGGAAGAGGAGGACGAGATCCGTCCCGCCCTGGAGAAGGCCCGGGCTGATGGGATCCGCGTCGCCGGCCCGTTCCCGCCCGACACGGTCTTCCTTAAGGCCTTGAACCGGAAGGACGCGCTCGTCGTCGCCCTCTACCACGACCAGGGGCTCATCCCGTTCAAGCTGCTGGGCTTCGCCGGCGGGGTCAACGTGACCCTTGGGCTGCCCTTCGTCCGCACCTCTCCCGACCACGGCACGGCCTTCGATATCGCCGGCCAGGGCGTCGCCGACGCCCGCAGCATGGAGGAGGCGGTCAGGATGGCGGCGGTCTTCAGCGCGACCGGCCCTTGAGCGCGGCCCTGATCTCCCGGTCGGCGTCCCTTTTCTTGATGGCCTCCCGCTTCTCGTGCTCGCGCTTGCCCTTGGCCAGGGCGATCTCCAGCTTGATCCTGCCTTTGTCGCCGACGTAGACCCGCATCGGCACGATCGTCAGTCCCCTCTCCTGGGTCTTGCCGGCGAGACGCTTGATCTCGCGCCGGTGGAGCAGGAGCCTGCGGTCGCGCAGGGGCTCGTGGTTGAAGATATTGGCGGCCTCATAGGGGCTGATATGGCACTTGACCAGGAAGACCTCCCCGTTCCTGACCTCGGCGTAGCTCTCCTTGAGGCTGACCCGTCCGGCCCGGACGGATTTGACCTCGCTCCCGGTGAGGGCGAGTCCTGCCTCGAAGGTCTCGAGGATGTGGTATTCGTGGGAGACGGTCCTGTTGACGGCGAGGTTCTTCATGGCCCCGGCGCCTCGCCCGGGCCGGCTGGCGCGATGGCGATGAGCGTGATGCGCCGCTTGATCATCTTTTCGACGGTCAGGCGGAAGCCGCCGAACGCCAGGGTGTCCTGTTCGCGGGGGATGCGCCCGAATTCGTAGAGGAAGAAGCCGGCCAGGGTCGTGTAATCCGGCTTGTCCGGGATGCGCAGGCCGACGAGACCGTTGACCTCCTTGATAGGGGCGAAGCCGGCGACGAGGAAACGGCCGTCCTCCTGGCGCGAGTACCAAGCCTCGGTCCGGCCGTCGTGCTCGTCCTGGATCTCGCCGACGATCTCCTCGATGATGTCCTCGAGCGTCACCAATCCGTCGACGTTGCCGAACTCGTCGACGACGAGGGCCATGTGCACGGCCTTGTCCTGCATCTGGAGGAGGACCTGCTCGAGCGAGGCAAGGTCGGGGACAAAGAACGTCTTGCGCAGCACATCCTTGAGCGAAAACGCTTTATTATCTGTTAGATAGGCAATGACATCCTTGCTGTGGACGATCCCCTCGACATTGTCGAGGCGGCCCCTGAAGACGGGAAAGCGCGAATAGCCGGTCGAGCGAATGGCGCCCACGACGTCGTCGAGCCGGGCCCCGATCTCGAACGCCCTGATCTCGGGCCGCGGCACCATGACCTCCTTGACCGGGCGCGAACCGAAGTCGAGGGCCCCCGAGACGATCCGGCGGCGAAGGCCGGACAGGCCGCGAGCCCCGGCGTGGAGCGTGATCCGGATCTCCTCGTCGCTGAGTTGCGAGGCCGCGTAGGCGTCCTTCTTCCGCGACGAGGGGATGAGCAGACCGGTCACGAACGACAAGGCCTTGACCAGGGGGAAGAGAAGCACCATGAGGCCGCGGACCGGGTAGCCGAGCCGGAGGGACGTTTTCAAGGGGTTCTGGGCGGCCATGGTCTTGGGCGTGTTCTCGGCGAAGACAAGAAGGATAAGGGTCGTGGCCACCGTGGCCACGAGGACGGCCTGGCCCTGATTCGGTATCAACGTGATGCAAATGGACGTGGCGATGGCCGAGGCGGCCACATTGACCAGGGTGTTCCCGATGAGGATGGTGGCCAGGAACTCGTTGGTCCGGGACCTGATCCTGCGGACGAGAGAGGCCCGCTTCGAGCCGGCCTTCTCCCGGTACTGGAGCGCGAACGGATTGACGGCGATGAACGAGGTCTCGGCCGCGGAGAAGAACGCGTAAAGGAAAACACAAAGCGCGAAGAGAGCCAACCCCGGCAGGAGCATCGACGTCGATCAGGCGGCGCGGGACTTGGACGGCTTGAACGAGCGGGACAAAGCTCCCAGGAGCTTCTCCTCTATCTTGTCGCGCGGCGTCGCCGAGGCCTCCGAGATCTCGGAGACGATGAGGTCCTTGGCCTTCTCCATCATCTTCTTCTCCCTAAAAGAGAGAGGCTTTTGGAGGCTCAGGAAGAAAAGGCCCTTCAGGACCGTGGCCATGTCGTACAGCGTCCCCGACCGCATCAGGTTGAGGTGCTCCTTATAGCGCCCCTTCCAGTCCGTCGTGACGTCGACATCCCCGTCCCCGATGAACTGGATGACCTTGCGAACGGAGGCTTCGGACATCGGCCGCCGGATACCGAGCTCGAGGGCCGTCGCGCTGGGGACCGTCACCAGGGTGTTGTTGCAGATGATCCTCAGGTTGAAGACCATGAACCGCTCCCCGTTGTAGGCCTCCTCGTGAATGGCCTCGACGACCCCCAGGCCCTGGTTCGGATAAACGACCTTGTCCCCGATTTTCAATGATTTCATGGGCTTCCATTATATCCCAAGTCCGGAGGGCGAGTCAACGAATTCCCCGGGAGCGGCCTTGACAGGCCAGGGGGCTTCGGGTAACATACGTCCTCCACAGGCACTGGATCATCATGAAGAGAACATTTCAGCCGAACAACAGAAGACGCAAGAAAACACACGGTTTCCGGGTCCGCATGAAGACAAAAGGCGGCCAGGCGGTCATCAAGAACAGACGGCGCAAGGGACGGAAGCGCGTCTCTGTCGGATGAGCGAGCGCCTGACGCCCGTCGAGAGAATACGCCGAAAAAGCGACTTCGCGAGCCTCTACCGGGACGGCGGCCGCTCCAGGGGGCGCCATTTCACCCTGGTCTTCCTCCGGAACGGGCTGGGCCATTCCCGCCTGGCGGTCGTCGCCAGCCGGAAAGTGGGGTCCGCGGTCGTCAGGAACAGGGTCAAGAGGAGGTTCCGGGAGCTCTTTCGGAGGAATAAGACCCTCTTGGAGGAGCCGCTCGACCTTATCGTCATAGCCAGGCCGGAGGCCGGTGAGGCCAGCTGGGCCGACCTCCGGGACGCGTACATAACGGCGCTGACGAGGATATTTCGAAAGCGGATGCTAGCTTGAAAGCCGTCGTCCTCGCTCTGATCAGGCTGTACCAGCTCGCCGTTTCCCCCCTCCTCGGCGGTCATTGCCGCTTCCACCC
>DSDX01000209.1 GCA_011048485.1 Candidatus Aminicenantota bacterium
GCTCTGGTCCTGCGAGGGCACGAACTCGCTCGGCAGGATCGTGAAGACGAGGATGGCGACGGCGAAGAGGGCCGCCGCCAGGACCAGGATCAGCCCGGGCCGACTGAGGCCGCCGTGGAGGACCCGGCCATAGACCCCTTCGAGCTTGCGGAAGGCCCGGTCGACGGCCAGCCCGATCCTGTTCCGGCCCTCGCGGGAGGTCTTGAGGAACTGGGAGCAGCGGGCCGGAGCCAGGGTGACGGCCTCGACATAGGACAGCAGGACCGCCAGGCAGAGCGTGACCCCGAACTGGAGGAAATAGCGGCCGATGATGCCCTTCATGAAAACGACCGGCAGGAAGATGGCCACGACGGCCAGGGTCGCGGCCAGGGCGGCGAAGGCGATCTCCTTCGTCCCCTCCAGGGCCGCCGGCACGAGGTCCTTGCCGCCCTCGCGGTGGCGGAAGATGTTCTCCATGACCATGATGGCGTCGTCGACGACCAGGCCGACGGCCAGGGCCAGGCCGAGCAGGGTGAAGGTGTTGAAGGTGAAGCCGAGGAAGTAGATGATGGCCACCGTGCCGAGGAGCGACATGGGGATGGCCAGGATGACGTTGAGCGTGCTCGACAGCGAGCCGAGGAACAGCCAGCAGACGAAAGCCGTGAGCACGACCGAGAGCAGGAGCTCGAACTGGATCTCGTTGACCGAGTCGCGGATGAACTCGGTGCTGTCGTTGGTGACGGCGACGGTCATGTCCTCGGGCAGGGTCTTGCGGTACTCGTCGATGGCCGCGTGGACCCGCCTGGACAGGGCCACGGCGTTGGCGCCGCGCTGCTTCTTGATGCCGATGCCCTGGGCCGGGCCGCCGTCCACGCGGGCCAGCCTGCGGACGTCCTCGAAGCCGTCCTCGACCAGGGCCACGTCGCCGAGGTAGATGGGGCTGCCGTCGACCTCGCGGATGACGATCTTGCGCAGGGTCTCGAGATCGACGGCCTCGCCGAGGACGCGGACGTTGACCTCGCGGCCGGGCGTCTCGAGCCGGCCGGCCGGAAGCTCGATGTGCCCGCGGGCCAGGGCCGAGTTGACGTCGCTGACCGTCAGGTTCCTCTCATCCAGGCGCCCGGCGTCGAGCCAGATGCGGACGTTCCGCTCCAGGGTGCCCATGAGGGAGATCTCGCCGATGCCGGGGATGGTCTGGAGCTTCTCCTTGAGCCCGTAGCGGACGTAGTCGCTGAGGACGCGCTGCGGGTAGGGCCCGCCCAGCCGGGCCATCATGATCGGCTGGTCCTCGGGGTTGGACTTGGAGATGATGGGCGGGTCCAGGTCCCGGGGCAGGCTGCGGGCGGCCTGCGAGACCTTGGCCTGGACATCCTGGAGGGCCAGGTCGACGTCGCGGGAGAGCTCGATTTCGGCGGTGATCCGGGCCGAGCCCTGGCGCGCGCTCGAGGTGATCGTCCGGATGCCCTCGATCTGGATGAGGGCCTCCTCGAGCGGCTCGACGACCTCGTTCTCCATGACCTCGGGGGCCGCTCCTTCCCAGGAGGCCGAGACGGTGATGGTCGGGAAGTCGACGTCGGGGAACTGGCTGATGCCGATCCGTCCGGCCGCGACGAGCCCGAAGACGACGGTGGCGGCCATGAGCATCCAGGCCAGGACGGGCTTTCGGACGCAGGCTTCGGTGAGGTTCATGGGATCTGTCCTTGATCGACAACGCGCACGGTCACGCCGTTCGAGAGGGCCTCGGCCCCGCGGACGACAAGCCGCTCGCCGCCCTCCAGGCCGGACAGGACCTCGACTTGGCCGTCCGCCGATCGCATGCCCAAGGTGACGACCCGCTCGACGGCCTTGTCGCCCTCGACGATGAAGGCGATGAAGCCGCGATCGCTCGGCCGGACGGCCGAGATCGGGACGACGGGGGCCTCTCCGGCCGAGGCCACGGGCACGGTGATCTCGGCGAACGAGCCGGGCCTGAGGGCCCGGTCGCCGGGGTCGTCGATGTTGGCCGTGATGTCGACCAGGCGCGACGTCCCGTCGGCCGACTCGGCCACGTGGACGACCTCGGCCGTGAACTCGCGGCTGTCCTCGCGGACCCGGAAGCGGGCCTCCTGCCCGGGCTTGATGCGGGTCGCGTCGCGCTCCGGGACGCGGAACTTGAGCAGGAGGGGGTCGCGGCGGATGAGCGTCGCCAGGACCGTCCCCGTCTGCACGTACTGCCCGGTCTGGACCGTCCGGGTCTGGATGACGCCGGCGATGGGCGCCTTGACGAAGGCGTCGCGAAGATTGAGCTTGGCCTGGTTGAGGGCCGAGCGGGTCTGGGCGACCTCGGAGGCGGCCGTCAGGACTTTGGTCCGCCAGGTCTCGACCTCCTCCCCGGGGATGAGCCCGGGGTTCTGGGTGATGACGGTCTCACGGCGCTTGAGCCCGGCCTCGGCGTCGGCCTGGGAGGCCTGGGCCTTTTCGAAAGCGGCCTGGGCCGCCTCGACCGCCAGGCTGTAGCGCTCGGTCTCGATCTCGACCAGGGTCTGGCCGGCCGTCGCGTATTCTCCTTCGGCGAACAGGACCCGGTCGACGGCGCCCGCGACGCGGGCCGTGACTTGGACCTTCTCGAAAGCCTCGACCGAGCCGACGGCGGAGACGCTGTAGACGAGGGAGCGGACGGGGACCGGTTGGACATCGACTGGGAATTGGACCCGCCCCCGGCCTCCGGCCCCGGCCTGGTCGGCGGATTTCTTGCAGGCGCCGGCCGAGACGACCAGGGCCGCGACGGCGACGATGACGGCGAGCTTATAGTGCTTCAAACTGATCACTTGCGTGGCTCCTTACCGAATGGATCGAGTCCCAGCGCCGCCTCCAGGTTGAGAAAGGCGGTGCCCAAGCCGTAGCGTTCCTGAACGAGGGCCACCTCGGCCTCGAACAGGCTGACGTTGGCGTCGGCCACCTCGAGGGCGGAGGCCAGTCCCTGCCTGTAGAGCTCGGCCGTTTCGGCCGCGTTCTTCTGGGCGACCTCCTGGGCCACGGTCGCCTGCCTGAGCGAAGCCCTCTGGTTGGCCAGGAGGACGAGGGCCTCCCGGACATCAACGTCGACCTTCCTCGTCGCCGCCTGAAGATCGAGGTCGGCCAGCCGGGCCAGGGCTTTCCGCTCCCTCTGCTGGCTGAAGCGGGCTCCCCCGTCGAAGATCGACCAGCTCAGGGTCGCTCCGAGGCTCCAATTCCAGTTCCGGTTGTTGAACGAGGATTCGTTGGTCAGCCGGTACTGGCCGTTGGCGCTGAGCGAGGGGAGCCAGCCGAGCATCGGCAGCCTGGCCAGGGCGCGTTGCGACGTGGCCAGCCAGCGGAGCGAGCCGACGTCGAGACGGCGGGCCAAGGCCTCCTCGACCAGGGCCTCGGGGTCGGCGGCTTCGGCCGAAGCGGCCTCGATCAGGAACTCCGGCACGACGAGCGCCGCGCGGACGGCTTCCGGAGCGTCGAGGAGGTAGGCGAGTTGGAGCGTGCTCGTCTCGACCTGGCCTTGGACCTGGGTCAGCCCGACCTCGGCCGTGGCGTACTCGAGCTCGGCCCGGGTGACGTCGTTGACGGAGGCGAGGCCGGCGGCGAAGCGGGCCTGGGCCGCTTCGAGGTTCTGCCCGGCGAAGGTGAAGCGCCGGGCCGAGGCCTCCCGAACCTGGGAAGCGCCCAGCGTAGCCAGGAAAGCCTGGCTGACCTCGAAGGCCAGCTGCCTGCGGCTTTCGGTGGCCGCGGCCACCTGGGCGTTCCTCTGGGCCCGGACAGCGGCCAGGCTGGTCAGGCTGCGGGCGTCGAACAGGGTCTGGCTGAGCGCGATGGACTCCGACAGGGCGTTGAAGCGCTGGATGATGACCTCGCTGCCGCCGACGATCCGGCGCGTCTCATAGGCCCTGCGGGTGTAGGTGCTGGTGCTCGTGATCGCCGGGAGAAAGAAGGACCGTGCCTGGGCGACGCGGGCCTCGGCCGCGAGGACGTCCTCCCGGGTGGCCAGGGCCCGCTCGTTCCTCTCGAGGGCCAGCTTGACCGCCTCGTCGAGGGTCAGGGGCCTATCCTGGGCGGCGGTTGGCGCGGCGAGAAGGAGGATTAAGGCAAGGGAAACCACGGCGAGACATGACCGCCGGCCCCGTCGGTATTCGTATGCCATCATCGCCTCTCCTAGGTCCGGAGCCCCGACACCGGGCCCCGGAAAGGTGAATGAAATATAGGACTATACCACAAGGATATTAGACGCCGGAAGAGGCGGGCTTCTTCCCCCTCCTCCGCGGAATCTTCAGGTCGCAGTTCCGAGCGGGAGGGGCGCCTCGTAGGCAGGCTGTACGCTCGTACTCCAAGCGGGCCGAAACAGGCCATCCCCGCCCCGGGGCGCTGGCCTGCTATAATAGAAAGGAGATTTTTCCCGGATTAAGGAGGCGAACATGAGAGCGACGCGGATTGGAGCGGCGGCTGGCCTTGTTCTGATCCTCGTCACCGTGTTCTCGTCCGTCGAGGCCGCCTCAGGCCCGGGGGCCGGCCAGGCCGGGTCCGACCTGGACCGCCGGGTCCGGACCTTCCTCGACGCCCACGCCGGCCGGTGGCGGGACATGAACATCTCCGAAGCCGACGGGCGGATCCTCCACGACATCATCGTCGAGAACGGCTACACCCAGGCCCTCGAGATCGGCACCTCGACGGGACGCTCGGGGATTTGGATCGCCTGGGCTTTGAGCAAGACGGGCGGGAAGCTCATCACCGTCGAGATCGATCCGGGCCGGCACCGCGAGGCCGTGGCCAACTTCCGCGAAGCGGGGCTTGACGAGTTCATCGACGCCCGCCTGGCCGACGCCCACGAGCTCGTCCCGGTCCTCGCCGGGCCCTTCGACTTCGTTTTCTGCGACGCCGACAAGGGCTGGTACAAGAACTACTTCGAGGCCGTCCTGCCCAAGCTCACGGTCGGCGGCTGCTTCACGGCCCACAACGTGTCCCCGCGGATGAGGCGCGGCGGCTGGGGCGCGGGAAGCTTCGTCGAACACGTCCTCTCGCTGCCGTTCATGGAGACGACCTTCGCCGAGGGCAGCCGGGCCGGGATTTCGATCAGCACCAAGCGCCCCGCAAAATAGCTACCACTTCTTGTATTTCCAGAAGATCAGGAACGCGACCATCGAGATCGCGGCCAGGCCCATGATCGTCCAGAAGGCCGGCAGCTCCTTGAAGCCGAACGGCAGCACGACGTTCATGGAAAAGATCGAGACGACGAGCGTCGGCACCATGATCGAGATGGTGATGATGTTGAGGGTCTTCATCAGGACGTTGAGATTGTTGCTGACGATGGAGGCCCGGGCGTCCATGAGGCTGGCCAGGATGTTCGAGTAGACCTCGGCCTGGCGGTAGCACTGGCTGTTCTCGATGACGATGTCGTCGAGCAGCTCCATCTCCTCCTGGCTAAAGCCGAACTTGGCCGCGTTGTGGCGGATCTTGTCGATCAGGGCGCCGTTGGAATTGACGGCGTTCTGGTAGTAGACCAGGCTCTTCTGCAGGGCAAAGAGATTGATGAGATACTTGTTTTCCATGGCCTTGTTGATCTTCTGCTCGACGTCGTCGGCGATCTGGTTGATGATCCGCAGGTGCTCCATGAAATGGAAGATGGACCGGTAGATGAGCCGAATGACAAGCTCGCGGACGCTCGCGACCTTGGCCAGCTGCTTGCCTTCGAACAGGCTCGTGTCCTCGGCCGCAACCAGGATGAGGAGCTCGCCGAAGAAGAACACGCCCATGGTCGAGGCTTTGAACAGGAGCTGGTCCTCCACGGAGTAGTTCTTGGGCCTCTTGTAGATGAAGGCGATATGGCCCGGTTCCATCTCGAGGCGGGCCTGCTCGTCGGGGTCAAGGGAGGAGTGGAGGGTGTGCTCGTCGATCTGGTACGAGCTGACGAGGCGCTTCTTCTCGCCCTCGTCCGGGTTGATGAAGAGAAGGATGGGGGCCTTGTCGTCGGAGGTTTCGACGATCTTCTGGTTCTCGATCCGGTAGCGCCTGAGCATCCCCGCCTCCTTTCAACGGATCCCGGGACGTCCTTGCGCATCATTATGCGCCCCCCCATCGGGGCACGGCAAGGGCCCTACTCGAGCTTGACCGTTCGCGAGAGCTTGCCCCCGTGCCGCGATTCGTACCGGACCGTGATCTCGCCCTTGCCTTCGACCAGGAACTGGTGCTCGACCTTGCCGAAGCCGGGTACGACCAGGAACTGCAGCTCGGGTTTATGGTCCTTGTACGCCGCCCGGTCCCGGTAGGGATCGACGAGCGGCCCGCCGGCCACGACCTTGGCGCCAGGCCCGGCCATGCGGAGCATGTCCTTGGGATAGAGGTTCGCTTTCTGGGCCAGATAGCTCATAGTCGGGATGGCCTTGGGATTGGCCAGGCGGGTCCGGACACGGAAGAGGTTCCCGCCGAGCGGCTTGACCTCGGTGACCTCGAGCGAGACCTCGGGCAAGTGCTTGGCCGAGAACAGGGCGGCCATGGCGTTGCGGTGAACGAGGTCCTTGATCATGAATGGGGCGCCGAGCCGCGAGCTCATCTTGACCCAGCCGCCGATCTCGATATCGCCGTAGGTCGGGTGCTTGAAGGCCTGCCAGGGCCTGTAGAGCTCCCCCTGGGCGAGGTTGTCGCTGAACTTGAGACGCTCCCGTTCGGAGACGCCCTCGGAGAACATGTCGCGCATGGCCTCCTCGCCGGGCGTGCCGGGTTCGCGGCGCTCGGAGGCGCCCTTGAAGGCCTCCGACTCGCCCTGAAAGACCTCGGCGCAGAAGAAGTAGGCGCCCATCGTCTGGGTCATCCATTCGCCGGAGTCGCCGTAGGTCGTGTAGAGGTCTTTCCAGGAGATCAGGTAGCGGTAGCCGGGGATGATCCGCTCGCCTTGCCGGCCCAGGAAATCGTAGACCGCAATGTCCTGCTGGGGGTACTCTCCCAGGCCCTTGCGGCTGGGTCCGCGCAGGAGCATGCCGCCGCTGTTGTGGTAGGACCAGGCGAAGACGATGTTGGTCTTGGTCATCGTCCATTCGGCCAGGGCCTTGAGCCCGACCGCCTGGAAAGGATACTCCCCAGAGCCCCCCTGGACATAGGGCGGGGCCCAGTCGAATCCCCAGTTCCGGTTGGGATCGACGTAGCCCTCGCCGTCCTCGTTGACCTGGCCGTCGCCGTCGTTGTCGAGCCCCTCCTCGCCGAGCAAGGTCCATTCGCCCTTCTCACCCGGCTTGACCCGGATCATCAGGCGGGGCTCTTCGGAGTCGGTGCGGTAGGGGCCGAATGAGTCTTTCTTGCGCATCGTGCAGATGTTGCCGTCGCCGTCGAGGTCGTCGGCGGCATCCTCGTCGACGAGGCCGTCCTTGTCGTCGTCTATGGGGATGCGCAGGGTGCGGTTGCTGCTGGGCGTGTTGGCGTCGGCGAAAAAGTGATAGCGGCCGTCGACGTTGGCGACCGGCACGACGTAGAGGCAGATCCGGTCGAGGAGGGCCGTGACCTCGGGATTCTGGCCGTATTGGCCGAGAACATAGTCGAGGAGATAGAGCGAGACGTCCCCGCCCTGGATCTCGTTGCCGTGCATGTTGCCGTCGATGTACAGGGCCGGCTTGTCGAGGGCGGCCCCGGTCTTTGGATTGTTGACGGTCATGGCCATGAGCGGCCGGCCCTCCTCGCTCAGGCCGATCGTTTCGAGGGTCGTCAGCCGGGGATAGGCCTTGTTCAAGGCCCGCAGGGCCTCGTAGACCTGGTCCAGCGTGTAGTACTGGTCGAACCGCAAGGGCACGGTGATCTCGGCCTTCTGGGCCGGCAGGGCCGAGGCGAAGAGCGTGATGAGAAGGACGGATACGGCAAGTTTTTTCACTTGGCACCTCCCAGGTCGACCGTCCGGGCATCTCCCCAGGCGGTCCGGGTCTCCGCTTTGAGCTCGATCTTGACCGGTTTGGCCGCCCGGACGATCCAAGTCAAGGGCTTGGCGCCGCGCGCCGGGACCGAGGCGATAAGGCTCCGCGGCTTGCCCTCGACGATGTCGAAGCCCTGGCCGGCGAGGCTGACGACGACCGGGAGGACGCGCTGGTTTCGGGCGCCCATGGCCGTCGGGTAAGGCAGGTCGCCCGTGTTGGCGATCCAGGCCTTGATCTCGTAGACGCCGGCTCCCAATCTCTCGACCCGGACGTCGGCGATGCCGATCCGGGCCATCCGCTTCGCGATCTCGAAGGCCCAGGGGACCTGGCCGGCGACAAGGCCGTCGATCATCCCGGCCGGCGGGGTGGTGTCGGCGTAAGGCACGGCCCCGCCGATCTCGACCTCGCCGAGTTCCGGATGCTTGAAGGGCGTCCAGGCGACAAAGCCCCGGCCGCCGAGCTCCTTGTCGCTCCAGGCCAGGAGGGCTTTGTCCTTCGGATCGGCCCCGTCCTGGCTCGGCTTCTTGGGCATCTGCTTCATCATCTCGGCCATCTTCTTGGTGTCCATCATGCCGCTCTTGAGGGCCTCGAAGACCTGCTTGGCCTTGAACTGGTCGGGGGCGCCCGTGGCCTTGAGGAAGGCATCGACCTTGTCCTCGCCGAGGGCGATGAATTCGTCGTTCGTCATCGTTTCGAGCTTCTCGGGCGTGATCTCCTCGGCCGGCTTGTCCTCCTTGACCTCGGGCAGAGTCCAGAAGTCCATCGCGAACGAGGGCAGCCCGAGGTGGTAGTAGGCATAGAGCTCGAGGGAGCCGTCCTTGTCGGCGGGCGGGTCGAGGCGCTTGGCGTCCAGCTTGGCGGCCTTGAGGAACTCCTTGTACTTCTCCGACAGCTCCTTATAGAACTTGAGGTCGTCCTCGAGGGGGTTGACCACGGCCCCGAGCCCGAGGAAGCCGGCGACCAGGCTCTCGGTGACCTCCATCCCCGGCGGGACGAGCGGCTTGACCATATCGATGATCTCGGCCATGGTGTAGGTCCGCGTGGGGTCGGCATTGATGAAGCCGGCCACGCGTTCGGGAACCTTGATCTCGTTGAAATCGGCGTCGCCCTGGCGTCCGGCGCGCGGCGGGTTGAGGCAGAAGTTCGATTCGCCGAAGACGAAGACGAGGCCGATCTCGCGGTGAAGGTCGAAGAACTCGAGCAGGGCGAACGTCTCCGCCTCGCTGCCGGGCCAGGGGCCGGCGTCCGGCGCGTGGTACTTGAAGAGATGGGGAAAGGCCGTGCCGAGGTTGATGCCCCCGGGACCGTCCTCGTTGAACTGCCCGTCGCCGTCGTTGTCGAGGCCCTCGGGATAGAGCTTCCAGATCCCCTTTTCGCCCTTCGTCCCGTCGGCCCTCTTCATCAGCCGCGGCTCGCCGGCGACGGCCATCCAGGGCCCCTCGGGGTCCTTGACCCGCATCCGGGTGATGAGCCCGTCCCCGTTGAGATCGTCAGGCCC
>DSDX01000208.1 GCA_011048485.1 Candidatus Aminicenantota bacterium
GATGAGAACGAAGCGCTCGGGCATGGGCCGCCGTCAATTCCTCAAGTCCGTGGCCGTGGCGGGAAGCGCCGCCGCGGCCGGGATGGCCGGCTTCCCGACCATCGTCAGGGCCGCCGCCCTGGGCAAGGGAGGGGCGGTCGCCCCCTCGGACCGGATCGTCATGGCCGGCATCGGCTTCGGCATGCAGGGCCCCTCGAACATGGCCAATTTCCTCGAGAAACGCGAGGTCCAATGGGTCGCCGTTTGCGACCTCGACACCGAGCCGCTGGCCCGGGCCAAGGCCATGGTCGACAAGAAGTACGGCAACACGTCCTGCGCGACTTATCACGACTTCCGGGAGCTCTACGCCCGCGGGGACCTCGACGCCGTGTCCATCGCCGTGCCCGACCACTGGCACGCCATCCTGTCGATCGCCGCGCTCCGGGCCGGGCTCGACGTCTACGGCGAAAAGCCCCTGACCCACAACCTCCGGGAGGGCCGGGCCCTCTGCGACGCCGTCGAGCGCTACGGCCGGGTCTGGCAGACGGGCTCATGGCAGCGCTCGGTCGAGAACTTCCACCGGGCCGCGGAGCTCGTCCGCAACGGCCGCATCGGCAGGATCAAGAGGATCGAGGTGGGGCTGCCGCAGGGACACTACGATTTCGCCGGGACCTTCGGCCAGGAGGCGCTGGTCCCGCCGCCGCCCAACCTCGACTACAACGTCTGGGTCGGGCCGGCCCCCTGGTGGCCCTACTGCAAGGCCCGCGTCCACATGAACTGGCGCTGGAACATGGATTTCGGCGGCGGCCAGTACATGGACTGGATCGGCCATCATCTCGACATCGCGCATTGGGGCATGGGCTGGGACGAGACCGGTCCGGTCGAGATCGAGGCCGAGGGGGATTACCCGACCTCGGGCATCTACAACAGCCCCACCCGCTACTATGTCCAAGCTCGGTACGCCGACGGGACGCCGATGGTGCTGGCGGGCGGCCACGACGAGATCTGGGGCGGCACGAAGTGGATCGGCGAGTACGGCTGGATCTGGGTCGACCGCGGCCAGTTCGAGACCGAGCCGGCCGGCCTCAAGCACGAGGTCGCCGGGCCGGCGGAAGTGCGTCTCGATAAGAGCAGGGACCACCAGCAGAACTTCCTCGACTGCGTGAGGAGCCGGGCCAAGACCATCACCCCGGCCGAGACCGCCCACCGGTCCGCCAGTGTCGGCCACCTCGGCGTCATCGCCATGAGGGTCGGGCGGAAGATCAGGTGGGACCCGACGACGGAGACCATCATCGGCGATCCCGAGGCGGAGCGGCTGCTGGGGCACTCGTACCGCAAGCCCTGGCAGCTGCCGGAGTGAGGAGGGCGGCTATGACAAGCGGCAGGAAGAGCATAACGAGCATGAAGAGCATGAAGAGCATGAAGAGCATGCGGAGAACGAACGCGGCAATCGTTGTCGCGGTTCTCGTCGCTTCGGTATCGACCGCCCTCGCGGCCGCGGCAGCCCCGGCCGTCGGCCAGATGGACGAGCGCACGAAACGGAGCCTGGGGCTGACCACCGATACGATCCAGGCGGTCCTGAAAGACCTCCAGGTCTACGACATGTCGGACATCGGGCCGGCCATGAGGTTGCGGGCCTACGTTTTCGCCCACAAGGACGATCCGCGGACCCGCAATGAGACGGAGGCGGCCCTCCTGGCGTTCGTCCAGGGCGCGCCGGCGCCGGCCGGCCTGATGGAAGCGTGCCGGGCCTTGAGCCTTATCGGCGGCCCGGATTCCGTCCCCGTCCTCGCGGCTCTCGCCGTCGAGCCCGGCACGACGGACGCGGCCCGATACGCGCTCGAGCGCATTCCGGCCGGCGAGGCCGACGCGGCCCTGCTCGCCGCGCTCGACAAGGCCCAAGGGGATGTCCGCCGCGGCATTATTTTCTCGATCGGGGAGAGGAGAGCCGCGGCCGCGGTCCCGGCGCTCGCGCGCTTGGCCGCGGGAAAGGACGTCGTCCTGGCGTCCGACGCGATCAAAGCGCTGGGCAAGATCGGGGGGGCGGAGGCCATCGAGGCCTTGACGTCCGCTTTAAAGAGGACCGCCCTGAGATCCGAGGCCGGGTCGGCCCTGTTGCTGGCCGCGGAAGGAGCGTTGGCCGGCGGCGACAAGGCCGCGGCCATGTCCGTCTACAACCGTGTTTTCGCGGCCAAGGTCCCCGCCGCCCTGCGCCAGGCCGCGTTCAAGGGCAGGATCGCCGCCGGGCCCGACGCCCAGGCCACGATCCTCGAAGCCTTGGCAGGCAAGGACACGACGCTCCACGCCCCGGCGCTGATCCTGGTGCGCGAGAGCTTCGGCCCGGACGAGATCGGCCCGGTCGCGGAGCTCATGGCCCGACTGCCGGAGCCGGCGCAGGTCCAACTGGCCGCGCTCCTGGCGGACTATCCCGTCGGCACGGCGCAGCCCTACCTGCTCGCGGCCGCGGAGAGCCCGTCCGTCGGCGTCAGGCTGGCCGCTCTCCGCGCCATTGCCAAAGCGGGGGACGGGAAGGCCGTCGGCTTCCTGGCGGCCAAGGCAGCCCGGACGGCCGGGGCCGAGAGGGACGCCGCCCGGGAGGCGCTCGCCCGGATGAAGGGGGCCGACGTCGACGCGGCCGTGCTCGAGCACCTGGGACAGGCCTCGGACGAGGCGGTCGAGGCCGAGCTAATCAGGGCCGCGAGCGAGCGCCGCATCGCCGAGGCCAAGCCCGCCCTCATGGAGCTCGTCGAGTCCGGGCCACCGGGACTCAAGCCCCGGGCCGCGGCGGCGCTCCGGACGCTGGGCGCCCAAGCCGACATCCCCGCCCTCCTCGACCTGCTCGGCGGCCTCGAGGCGGAGCCGGACCGCGAGGCCATGCAGGAAGCGATCGCCGCCGTGGCCCGGACAAATCCGCGCGAGCTGGCCCGGGCCGGGGAGGTCAAGGCCCGGCTGGCCGCAGAGCAGGACGCAAGGAAAAGGGCGGACCTGCTGCGCGTCCTCGGCAAGATCGGCGACGACTCGGCCCTCGCCAACGTGAGGGCCGCGCTGGCCGATCCGGACCCGGTGGTCGCCGACGCGGCCGTCCGGGCCCTGGCCGAATGGCCGACCATCACGGCGCGCGACGACGTCCTCGGGATCGCCCGGGAGTCGATCGAGCTCAACCACCGCGTCCTGGCCATCCGGGCCTGCGTCCGCATGATCGGCCTGGAGCCCCACCGGGCGCCCGAGGGAGCGACGGCGGACCTCCTCAACGTCCTGGCCCTCTCGCCGCGAGCGGAAGAGAAGAGGCTCGTCCTCGGCATGCTCGGTCGCTTCCCCTGCGTTACGTCCCTTAAGACGGCCGAGTCGCTCCTGGCCGATACGGAGGTGGCCGCGGAGGCCAAGTTGGCCGCCGACCGCATCCGCAACGCCCTGAAATAGGGGAAGGCCAGAGAGGGTCAGATCTACTTTTTTCGGAAAAAAGTAGATCTGACCCTCTCTTGGGACCCTCTCTTGGGAGGACTACGATGATCGAAGGACAGACGGGGGGCGGGGAGTCGCCCAGACTGCGCTACGGCATGATCGGCGGCGGGCGGGGCGCGTTCATCGGCGACGTTCACCGCAAGTCCGTCGCCATGGACGGCCGGGCCGAGCTCGTCTGCGGGGCCTTCTCGCAAAGCTACGACAACACTTTGGCCACGGGCGAGACGCTTGGGCTCCCCAGGGAGCGGCTCTACCGGACCTTCGAGGACATGATCCGGTCCGAGTCGAAGCGCGCCGACAAGCCGGACTTCATCAGCGTCGTCACCCCCAACAGCACCCACTACCCGGCCGCGAAGCTGGGCCTCGAGCACGGCTTCTCCGTCGTCTGCGAGAAGCCGCTGGCCACGACCTCGGCCGAAGCCAACGAGCTGGCCTGCCTCGTCCGCGAAACCGGGCTGATGTGCTGCGTCGCCTACGCCTACTCGGGCTATCCAATCGTCAAGCACCTCCGGAACATCATCCACGCCGGAGAGATCGGCGACATCCGCTTCGTCAACGGCGAATACCCCCAGGAGTGGCTGGCGACCAAGCTCGAGGACACCGGCCAGAAGCAGGCCGCCTGGCGGACCGATCCCAAGCTGGCCGGGGCCTCGAACTGCGTCGGCGACATCGGCAGCCACATCGAGTTCATGGCCACCTACATGACCGGCCTCGAGATCGAATCGCTCTGCGCCCGGCTGGACCGCTTTGGCGCCGGTCGCCCCCTCGACGACAACGCCACAGTGCTCGTCAACTACAAGGGCGGTGCCAAGGGCGTCTATTGGAGCTCGCAGATCGCGGCCGGCCACGACAACGCCCTGCGCCTGCGCATCTACGGAACCAAGGGCGCCGTCGAGTGGTTCCAGGAGACCCCCAACACGGCCCGCGTCTCGTTGTTCGACCGCCCGTCCGGGACGATCTCGCGCGGCCGCGACCCGATGTCGCCCCGGGCCCAGTCGCTCTCGCGCCTCCCCTCGGGCCATCCCGAGGGCTATTTCGAGAGCTTCGCCAACGTCTATTCGACCTTCATCGCCGCCCTGGCCAAGAAGCTCCGCGGGGAGGCCCTTGCGCCCGCCGACCTCGACTTCCCCAGCGTCGACGACGGCGTCCGCGGCGTCCGCTACATCGAGAAGTGCGTCGAGAGCTCGGCCAAGGGCGCCGTCTGGGTCGCGATGGAATGATAAACCGGAAGGATCCCTCGACAGGGCTCGAAGGCGAGAACGCAAGGGGGCATCAATGAACAAGCGCATCACGGTCAGGCCGGCCTGCTTTGGCGCGGCCCTGATCCTCGCCCTCTCGATCCTCCCGCGCTGCCGCGGGGAAAAGACCTACGCGGTCGAGGTCAGGGACGGCGTCCGGTACGTCCATAACATCAAGCCGGCGTCCGAGAAACCGGTGGCCCGGCTGGTCTTCGTCGGGAAGATCGGGGAGCTCGAGTCGAAGGACCCGGACCGCCAGTTCGTCCGCCCCATGAGCGCCGACGAGGACGCCGCGGGGAACCTCTTCATCCTCGACGACAAGGACTCCTGCGTCAAGAAGTTCAACGCTCGGAGGGAGTATGTGGGCCGGTTCGGCCGGAACGGCCAGGGGCCGGGCGAATTCCAATACGGGATGAAGGTCGGGGTCAGCGCGAGCGGCCAGGTCGTCGTCTCGACGATGTCCTCGGAATTCCACGTCTTCGGGAACGACGGGTCCTACGTCGACCGTTTCCGGCTACCGCGTTACCGGGGGATCAGCCCGGTCGTCCTCGGCGAGGACCGCGTCGCCGCCTACGCCTTCCAGGTCAATGGGGAGAACGACCGGGACAACCATATCCTGGCCATCTTCGATTTCCAGGGCCAGGTCCTCCAGGAGTTCGGCGAGCCTTATCTTCTGGACGCGACGAGGCGGACCTGGAACGCCAATTTCCTGAGCCTGGCCGTCGACGGGGAAGAGAACCTTTACGCGGCCTTCTCCTCCCTCAACCGGATCGAGAAATACTCCCCGGACGGGCGGCTGCTCCTGTCGATCGACCGGGCCCTGCCCTTCGAGGTCGCGCACCGTTACAAGCAAACGTCTATGAATGTCGGCGGCCAGGTCGCCCTTGTCGACGAGCCGGACTTCACGCCGGTCAACAGCGGCATCGGCATCGATCGCGGCGGCCGCATCTGGGTGCTGGGCGTTCAAAAGGCGATCACGCAGGCCGGCACGCCCAAGGACTTCAGGATCCAGGACTACCTCGCTTTCGAGATCTACAGCCCGGAGGGCGTTCTCTTGTCGCGCCTCCCCGTCCCGCCCGAGATCGTGAAATTCGACAACATGACGATGCGCGGCGACCACCTGTTCTTCGTGGACCCGGTCGACGAAGCCTGCGTCTACGAATACGCCATCGTCGATCGCGAGGACTGAAGGTCCTTCATGCCTTGGCCTTGAGTATGAGATAATGCGGCCGCCGAGCAGCGTCGCTGACCAGGAGGACATGATGGCCAGACCCGTAACGATCTTCACCGGCCAATGGGCCGACCTGCCGTTCGAGGAGGTCTGCCGAAAAGCCGCCGCCTGGGGCTACGACGGTCTCGAGATCGCCTGCTGGGGCAACCACATGGACGTCCGCAAGGCCGCCGCCGACCCGGCCTACGTTCGCGACCGCAAGCGCGTCCTCGAGGCCCACGGCCTCAAGTGCTGGGCCCTCGGGGCCCACCTCGCCGGCCAGTGCGTCGGCGACGAGTACGACCCGCGCCTCGACGGCTTCGCCCCCGATCCCGTCAAGGGCAAGCCCGACGCCCTCCGCAAATGGGCCGTCGAGGAGATGAAGGCGACGGCCCGGGCCGCCCGGGCCATGGGCTGCTACGTCGTCAACGGCTTCATGGGCTCGCCCATCTGGAAGGCCTGGTACTCCTTCCCGCCGACGACCGAGGAGCTGGTGGAGGCCGCCTTCCAGAGGATCAAGGAGCTCTGGACGCCCATCTTCGACGAGTTCGACGAGCAAGGCGTCAAGTTCGCCCTCGAGGTCCACCCGACCGAGATCGCCTTCGACCTCTACACGACCCGCCGCCTGCTCGACACCTTCAACGGCCGCCTGACCCTCGGCCTCAACTTCGATCCCAGCCACCTCGTCTGGCAGGGCGTCGAGCCCCACCTCTTCATCCGCGACTTCGCCGACCGCGTCTACCACGTCCACATGAAGGACGTGGCCGTGACCCTGGATGGGCGGGCCGGCATCCTGGGCTCGTTCCTGCCCTTCGGCGACACGCGCCGCGGCTGGAACTTCCGCTCCCTCGGCCACGGCGACGTCGACTTCGACGCCGTCATCCGCGAGCTCAACGCCATCGGCTACGACGGCCCGCTCTCGGTCGAGTGGGAGGACAACGCCATGGACCGCGAGTTCGGGGCCGCCGAATCCCTCGAGTTCGTCCGCCGGATGAACTTCGCCCCGTCCAAGGTCGCCTTCGACAGGGATATGAAGAAGTCCTGACCCGCGGACGGGCCTGCGGCCTGGCCTATTTCAAGCCGAGTTTCTGTATGAGCAGGGCGTACCGCGGATCGCTCCGGCCGTTGTCGAAGCCTGGAAAGACCTTGATGTAATCCAGCCAGTGGTCGCCTTCGTCATAAGCCTTGTCGAGCCATTCGAAGCCGCGGTCGATCTCGCCCAGACGGAAGTGGATGAGGGCCTGGTAGACAGGCGAGACGTAGGCCTTGGCCATCATCTCCCGGACCGTGGCCAAGACACCCTCGGCCGGCTGTCTGCGTCCCGCCGTGGCGTGGACATACCCCACGCCTTGGATGAAAAAGGGCGTCTGGCCGCTGAGCTCGACCGCCCGGCTCACCAGGGACAAGGCCTCGTCGGGCCGGCCGCTCTCGAGGTGGGCCAGCCCCAGATAGAACGTGGCCAGGACGTGCTGAGGTTCCAGTTCCACGGCCTTCCGAAGCTCCTCGACGGCCCGATCATAGAACCGGGCCAGGTAGAAGAGCATCCCATGGACCATGGTCATCTGGGCCGAGGTCGGCTCGATCTCGAGGGCCCGCTTGATCTGGACGAACGATTCCTGGTGCCGCCCCATCGCGGCGAGGAAGAGACTGTACCAATGGGGCGCCCAGACGTACTCGGGATCGAGCTCGAGGGCCCGTTTGTACTCGCCCTCGGCGGCGGCCCAATCCCACTCGAGCTTCTGCTTGACGAAGGCCATGGACGTGTGGGCCTCGGCGAGCATCGGATCGAGCTCGAGGGCCTTGGCGGCGGCTTCCCGCGCCTTCGTCAATGTGGCCCGCGGCGGCATGTAGTAATAGGCGAAGATCCCGTAGCAATCGGCGATGCCGGTGTACGCCCGGGCGAAGGACGGGTCGATCTGGATGGCCCGGACGAAGCATTCGAGCCCCCGCTTCATGCCCTCGGCCGTCCTCTTGTTCCAGAAGAAGCGGCCCATGAGATAGAGGTTGTAGGCCTCCGGATCGGCGGTGTGCCGCTTGAGGATCGCGTCCTTTTCCTCCCCCAGGAGCTTGACCCTGAGCCGGTCGACGATGGCCAGGGTGATCTCGTCCTGGATGGCGAACACGTCCTCGAGCGTCCGCTCGTACCTTTCCGACCAGATCTGGTAGCCCGTGCCGACGTTGATGAGCTGGACCGTGATGCGGAGCTTGTTCTCGACCTTGCGGACGCTGCCTTCGAGCACGGCGGCGACGCCCAGGCGGCGGCCGACGTCCCGGACATCCATGGCCCTGAACTCGGGCGAGAAGGCCGAGCTCCTGGCCGCGACCTCGAGGCGGCGGACCCTGGCCAAGGCGGTGATGAGCTCCTCGGCCAGGCCCTCGCAGAAATAGGCCTGGTCCTCCTTGGGGCTGAGATCCGCGAACGGCAGGACGGCGATGCTGTTCAGGACCATGGTGCCCCCGGGTGTCAAGCCGGCCGTCTCGGCCCGCGGGCGGCCGGGCCCCGTCCCTTTGAGCCCCTCGGCGAGGCCGTGGAGTTCAGCGGCGAGATCCTCGATCTTCTGATAGCGCGCCGAGGGGTCCTTCTCCAGGCACCTCGCGATGATGCCGCTCAGCCCGGCCGGCGTCTGACCGTTCAGATCGCGGGGGTCCGGCGGTCGCGCGGTCCGGTGCTGCATGACGACGCTCAGGGGGGTCTTACCCTCGAACGGAACCCGGCCCGTCGCCATTTCGAACAGGACGACGCCCAGCGAGTAGATGTCGGCGCGCCGATCGACGTCACCACCCTCGACCTGCTCGGGGGCCATGTACTCGGGCGTACCGACCAGGGCCCCCCGGTCGGTGAGGCCCTTGGTCTCCGCGGCGCTGGCGATGCCGAAGTCCATGATCCGGGCGTTCCCTTCCCTATCGATCATGATGTTGGACGACTTGAGGTCCCTGTGGATGACGCCGAGCCGGTGCGCCTCCGCCAGCCCGTCACAGACCTGTCCGGCCACGGCCAGGGACCGGGACGGGGCCGGCGGGCCCATCATCTGGATGATCCTCTTGAGATTGTCGCCCGGAACGAACTCCATAGTGATGTAATGGATCCCTTCGCAGCTGCCCAAGTCGAAGATGCGGCAGACGCTCTTGTGGGAGATCCTCCGGGCCAGCTTGAGCTCGTTCCGGAAACGTTCGATGACCTTCTCGTCGGCGCTGAGCGCGGGCCCGAGGACCTTGAGCGCGACAGCCTCGTTGATCTCACGGTCCAACGCCTTGTAGACTCGGCCCATGCCTCCGCGGCCGAGCTCGTCGAGGATCCGGTACCGTCCGGCAAAATCGCTCCCCGGGACGAGTTCGCCACAGACGATCCGGGCCGTCACGGTCGGGGCTCCAGGGGGCGATGACAGAGGGGTCGTCATCGCCGGAGGAGCCGGCGCGGCGTCCGTCGGTCGAGGCTGGAGGGGAGCGGCGCAGTTGCCGCAGAAACGGCTATCCGCC
>DSDX01000214.1 GCA_011048485.1 Candidatus Aminicenantota bacterium
GACCTCGACCGTCGGCAGCTCCCCCGTGGAGAGCAGCGGCAGGACGATGGCCGTGATGATGAGGATGCCGTGGAGGATCAGCGCGATGGGAAGGATGAGGACTTTCCGGGCCGTGCCCTTTTCGCCCACGAAAAAGGAGTCCTTAAAGAACGCGGGCACGGACGCGTCTTTGGGCTTTTTTGCTTCCGCCATGATGCTTACCTCATGTCCGAAAGATTACAGAAACTCACAAGCGCCAGTATAAAGTAAAAAAACCCTTTTGACAAGGAAAATTTATCGCCTCCCGCCTTTTTTCGGCTTGAACCATCTTTGCCAGAAGAGGACGACCGGGCAGGACAGGTAGATGGTCGAATAGACGCCCTCGAGCGTGCCGACGAGCATGAGGAAGGCGAAGTCGTTGATGACCTCGCCGCCGAACAGGAACAGGGCCCCGACGGTCAGGAAAACCGTGCCCGAGGTGATGATCGTCCGGCTCAGGGTCTGGTTGAGGCTGATGTTCATGACGTCTTCGAGGGCCTTGCCGCGCATGGTCTTCAGGTTCTCCCGGACCCGGTCGAAGATGACGATGGTGTCGTTGGTCGAAAAGCCGACGATGGTCAAGACGCCCGCGATGATCGGCAGGTTGATCTCCCGGTTCGTGAACGAGAAGACGCTCATCGTGATCAGGACGTCCTGGGCCAGCGTGAAGATAGCCGCGACCCCGTACTCGAGCTTGAAGCGCAGGGCGATGTAGACGAGCATGCCCAGGAGCGACCAGACGGTCGCCTGGACCGCCTTGCGCCTGAGGTCGGCCCCGACCTGGGGGCCGACGGTCTCGCGGCTCAGGACGGTCATCTTGCCGAGGTAGGTCTTCTCCTGGAGGAAGGACCGGGTCTCGGGCTTGAGACCCAGGCCGTCCAGGTCCTCGAACCCGGTGACGATGCCGCTCAGGTTGCGGTAGGCGATGATGGCGGCGGCCGCCTCGGGCCCGGAACCGGGGAAGGCGTTCTCGAGGAGCGAGGTGAGGGACCGTTCGTCGATGGTGTTGAGGTCGACGAGCCCGCGGGCCCGCTCCGCGGCTCCGTCGTCGCCGCGGATGGCGTCGATGATCCTATCGGCCAGGGCTTCGTGGGCCTCGAGCTGCTCCTCCTCGCTGGCCTGGTCGCCGGCCGACTGGAGGGCCCGGATCTGGAACTCCCGGCCCGTCGTCCCGCTCTTCTGCACTTGGCTCTTGCCCAGGCCGACCATCTCGAGCAGGTCCCTGATCTCGCCCTCGGTCGAGGGGCTCTTGAGCATGATCCGGAGCAGGGTCCCTTCCCCGAAATCGACGCCGAGCTTGAGGCCCTTGAAGGCCGTGATGTTGAGGACGCCAGCCAGGATGATGGCCAAGGTGATGGCCAGGGCGATGTACTTGTACTTGAGGAACTTGATGTTGGGGGTCTTGAAGAGTTCCATGTCAGATGCTCAGTTTCTTGGCGGATTTCTTGACCAGAAGGTCGAAGAGGAGGTGGGAAATGAACACGGCCGTGAACAGGTTCGCGGCCAGGCTGATCGTCAGGGTCACGGCGTAGCCCCGGATGGGGCCGGTGCCGAACTGGAAGAGGAAGATGGCCGCGATGATGGTCGTCAGGTTGGAGTCGAAGATGGCCGTGAAGGCCCGGGAAAAGCCCTGGGAGATGGAACTCATGATGCCCTTGCCCAGGGCGACCTCCTCCTTGATGCGCTCGAAGATCAGGACGTTGGCGTCGACGGACATGCCGATGGCCAGGATGATGCCCGCGATGCCGGGCAGCGTCAGGGCGGCCTTGAAGTAGGCCAGGGCGCCGAAGAGGATGACGACGTTGAGGACGAGCGCGACGACAGCGTTGAGCCCGGACAGCCTGTAGAAAAAGACCATGAAGGTCATGACGGCGACGATGGCCACGAGACCGGCCAAGAAACCTTGGCGGACGGAGTCGGAGCCCAGGGCCGGGCCGATCGTCCGTTCCTCCAGGTACTTGATCCCGGCCGGGAGCGCGCCAGCCTTGAGGACGACGACGAGGTCCTCGGCGTCCTCGGGCGTGAACTGGCCGCGGATAATGCCCCCTTGGGCCCGGGAGATACGGTCCTCGACGACCGGGGCCGATTGGACCTTGTCGTCCAGGATGATGGCGATCTGCTTGCCGATGTTCGCGCCCGTGACCTGCTCGAACCGGGCCCCGCCGTCGGCGTTGAGGGTGAAGGACACGGCCGGCTTGTTCCACTCGTCGGTCGTCCGGCGGATGGTCCTCAGGTCCCGGCCGGTGACCACGGCGACCTTGTCGATGAGATAGAAGCCGCCTTGGCCCCGCTTGGGGTCTCCTTTGAGGACCTCGGCGTCTTCGGGGACCTGGCCGCCGTAGGGCTCGAGGAGAGTCGCCTCGTCGGGGACCGGGCCGGCCTTGACCAGCTTCCATTCGAGAACGGCCGTGACCTTGATGAGCTCCTTGACCCGGTCGGGGTCGTCGACGCCGGGCAGCTCGACGACGATCTGGTCATCGCCCTGTCTCTGGACGACTGGCTCGGCGACTCCGTAGGTGTCGATCCGGTTGGCGATCGTCTCCTTGGCCTGGACGACGGCCTGGTCGCGGAGGAACTGGGCGACGAGCGGCTTGAGGGACAGGTGGGCCCGGCCGGCCGAGGACGTGTAGTTCCAGTCGCGGAGATATTCGTCGAAGAGATCCCGGGTCTTGCTTTCCTGGTCGGCCAGGGTGCCCTGGACGGCGATCTGTCCCAGGCCTTCCTTGAGGACCTTTTCGAACGTGATGCTGTTCTTCTTGAGAAGCTCCTCGAGCCGGGCGATCTCCTGGTCCGTCTCGATATCGAGCGAGTCGTCGGTGACGACCTGGAGGACGAGATGGATGCCGCCCTTGAGGTCGAGGCCTCTCTTGATCTTGGTGTCATCGTAGGGGTAGGCCAGGAAGATCGCCAGCCCGATGACGGCCAAGGCCAGGACGACCTTCCATTGGAGGTTCTTTTTCATGTGACCTTCACTCTCGCGGGGGATTCGGGGCGGGGGAGGGGAGGTCGCCCTCCGGCCCCGGCTCTCATTCGCCTTCGAGCCTGTCGGTGGCGCCGCGGATGACGCCGACGGCGCTCTTAGTGATCTTGATGTTGGTGTTGGAGGCGATCTTGAGCTCGATGAGGTCCTTGTGGACGCCCATGACCGTGCCGAAGATGCCGGCCGTGGTGATGACCCGGTCGCCGGACTTGAGATTCTCCACGAGCTCCATATGCTTCTTCTGCTTCTTCCTCTGGGGCATGATGATGAGGAGATAGAAGATGACGAAGACCAGGACGAAGGGCAGGAGGGCCCCCAGCATGTTGGGCCGGGCCCCCGGGGCCGCTCCGGCCTGGCGGGCCAACGCTGCGACTGTTGCGAAGATCATGTCGTTTCTTCCTTTTGACGGGCGTTAGAAATCAGGCCTTTCCTGAAGGCGCCGAACGAGTTGGATTGGATAGAATGGCGCATTTTCCGGAAGATGTCAAGATAGAAATGCAGGTTGTGAATAGTGTTCAGGATGGCCGAGGCGATCTCGCCCCGCTCGAAGAGGTGGCGGAGATAGGCGCGGCTGAAATGGCGGCAGGTGTAGCAGCCGCAGGCCTCGTCGAGGGGGCGGGCGTCCCGGGCGTACTTGGCGTTCTTGATGGCCAGCCGGCCCCGGCTCGTGAACAGGGTGCCGTTGCGGGCGTTGCGGGTCGGCAGGACGCAGTCGAAGAAGTCGACGCCGCGGGCCACGGCCTCGACGACGTCCTCGACGTAGCCCATGCCCATGAGGTAGCGGGGCCGGTCGGCCGGGAGCAGGGCGTGGCCGAGCTCGAGGGTCTCGAAGAGGCGGGTCTTGGGCTCGCCCAGGCCGAGCCCGCCGTAGGCGTATCCGGCGAAGTCCAGCTCCAGGAGGCCCTCGATCGAGCGGGTCCTCTGGCCGGCGTGGACACCGCCCTGGCTGATGCCCCAGAGTTGCTGGCGGGTCTCGTGTTCGGCGAACCGGGCCTTGGAGCGGCGGGCCCAGAGGCCGGTCAGGCGCACCGATTCGCGCAGGGACTCGTCGGAATAGGGGTAGGAGGGGAAGTGGTCCAGGCACATGAGGATGTCGGCGCCGAGGCGGAGCTGGATGTCGACCGCGTCCTCGGGCCGGAGGAAGACCTTGGCCCCGTCGAGGTGGGAGGCGAAACGGACCCCCTCGTCGGTCAGGCGGACGAGCGGGGAAAGGCTGTAGATCTGGAACCCGCCGCTGTCGGTCAGGATGGGCCGGGGCCAGGCCATGAACCCGTGGAGATCCCCCATGGCCTCGACGGTCTCGACCCCCGGCCTGAGGAACATGTGATAGGAATTGACCAACAGGATCTCGGCCCCGAGGCTTTCGACCTGGGCCCGGGTCAGGCCCTTGACCGTGCCCTGGCTGGCCACGGGCATGAAAGCCGGGGTCGCCACGGCGCCGCGGGGCGTCTCGAGGACGCCGGTCCGAGCCGCCGAGGCGGGGTCGTGGGCAATCGTGCTGAAGGCGGACATCACGCGGCGAACCGGAAATAGACGACGTCCCCATCCTGCACGCCGTAGTCCTTGCCTTCGAGGCGGATGGCCCCGGCCTCCTTGGCCCGCTGGAGCGTGCCGTGGCGGAGGAGCTCGTCGGAGGCGATGACCTCGGCCCTGATGAAGCCCTTGGCGATGTCGGAGTGGATGGCCGCGGCGGCCTCGGCGGCCGTCGCCCCCTTTTTCACCGTCCAGGCCCGGACCTCGTCCTTGCCGACGGTGAAAAAGACGACGCGGTCGAGGAACGAGGCTGCCCGCCCGGTGAAGATCGGCGCGCTCATCTCGGCCAGGCCGTACTCGGCCATGAAGGCCGGACGTTCGGACGGGTCGAGATCGGCCAGATCGGCTTCGATACGGCCGCAGAAGGCCATAACGTCCCGGGTCGCGGCGCCGAGGCCCGGGAAAAGCGCCTCGGGCCGCCGGATCGAGGCCAGATCCCTCTCATCGATGTTAATGACGTGCACGAGGGGCTTGAGCGTGAGAAAGGCGAAGCTGCGGACGAGCTTCTCTTCGGCCGGGGTGATGGGGACCGCCCGCAGGCCCTGGCTCGATTCGAGGACCGGGCGCAGGCGCCTCAGCAGGTCCCGCTCCTTCTCGCCCTCATGGTCCTGCGCCTTCTTGAGGTCCTTCTCGAGGCGCTCCAGCCGGGCCTCGGCGAGAACGAGATCGGCCAGGATGAGCTCGTCCTCCATGCCCCGGATGTCCGCGACCGGGTCCACGCGGCCCTTGGGATGGGGGATGTCCGCGCCGGCGAAGGCGCGCGCGACGTGGACGAGCCCGTCGGCCTTCCGCAGATGGCCGAGGCAAAGGCTGGTCTTGACCTCGCCGAAGGAGATGCCCGCGAGATCGGTCAGGTCGAGGGCAACGGCGACTTTCCTCTTGTCGGGGTAGGCCGCGGCGATGCGATCCAGCCGCGGGTCGGACAGCGGCAGTGTCCGCACGTTCGGCTCCCTCTTGCCGTCGTCGTAGGCCTGGACCTCGACATGGGCCCCGGCCAAGAGGTTGAACAGGGTCGTCTTGCCTGTCTTGGGGTAGCCGAACAGGGTGACATTCACGGGTCTAGTAAAGCCCGATTGTCCGAGGGTGTCAAGGAACGGGCCCGGAAACCATCTTGCCGCGGCGGGCGTTTTCCTTTATAGTAGCTTCTCATGAACGCGACAGTTATGGACAAGCGCGAGGACAGGAAGAAGAAGGACAAGAGCCTGTTCCGGGAGTACTTCGAGCTCATCGCCGAGACGGCCGTCTTTGTCTTCTTCGTCATGACCTTCGTCGTCCAGGCTTTTCAGATCCCAACCGGCTCTATGGAGCCGACCCTCCTCGTCGGCGACTTCCTGCTCGTCAACAAGCTCGCCTACACCAGGCCCGTCCTGCCGCTCGAGGGCGCGATCCTGCCCCGCAAGCCGATCGAGCGGGGCAACATCGTCGTCTTCAAGTACCCGAAAGACCTGACCAAGGACTTCGTCAAACGGGTCATCGCCCTCGAGGGCCAGACGGTCGAGGTCAAGGAGAAGCAGGTCTTCGTCGACGGCCGGCCTCTCGAAGAGCCCTACAAGGTCCACATCGACGCCCATGTCAACACCAAGAACGATTTCTATAACTACGACGATGTCATCCGCGACAATTACGGCCCCGTGACCGTCCCGCCGGGGCAGCTGTTCGTCATGGGCGACAACCGGGACAACAGCATGGACAGCCGCTATTGGGGCTTCGTGCCGGTCGACTCGATCAAGGGCAAGCCGTGGGTCATCTATTTCTCTTACAAGGCCGAGCGGGACGCCTGGCAGAAGACGGGTTTCCGCGACCGGCTCAAGAAGCTGGTCAGCTTCATCCCCAAGGCCCGCTGGAGCCGCATGCTCCGAATCATCAATTGAGCCTCGGGATATCCTCTCCGCTCGCTGGGCTGATTTTTCACGCCCTTACGTTCGCCTGACTCGGCGCCAAAACAACTCGCTCGGCTTGCGCTAAGCCTCGCTCAAACACGTTTTGGCGGTTTCCAGGGAAACTGCCCTCGTCCGGCTCCGCAAGGGCTAAATCAGCCCTGATGCTCGCTCCGAGGACACCCCTCGGCTCCATTTTGGAGGTCGTCTCGCATGGCGGGCTTCAGCTCGACACTCGGCCTCGGGATATCACCTTCGGTCGCTGCGGCAATCCTTAACGCCGGCCCGGTCCGGAGCCCGTGAGCGCCTCGGAGGATCTCCACGCCCTCATGGGAAAAGTTCGAAGACGTCGTCGCGTGCGCCGGAGTCGGCGCCAAAACAACTCGTTCGGCTCTCGCTGAGCCTCGCTCGAACACGTTTTGGCGGTTTGCCGGCAAACTGCCCTCGTCCGGCACGCGCTCCGCCTGAACTTTTCCAAATCGGGCTTCGGGATCCTCCTCGCCGCATCTCGCCGTCTCCATCCCGTTGCCGGCTAGATTGCCGCTCATGCTACCTCCGGCGACACCCCTCGGCTCCATTTCGAAGGTCGTCTCGCATGGCGGGCTTCAGCTCGACACTCGGTCTCGGGAATGCGAGTTGACGGGACTCGGGCGAAGCGCATAACATGGAGGCGTCATGAGGTCCGCGTGAAGAAGGCGGCACTGGTCACGGGCGACGAGCACTTCGACGGCGCCGTCGACGAGATCGTCTTCTACAACCCCGACAACGGCTACACGGTGGCCAAATTCACGACCGAGGACGGCGAGGCGCTGACCATCGTCGGTGCCTTTCCGCCCCTGTCGCCGGGCGAGGTCCTGCGGGTCAGCGGGGCTTGGGAGCTCAATCCCCGCTTCGGCCGGCAGTTCAAGGTCGACCGCTTCACGATGGCCCTCCCGGCCTCGGCCAAGGGCATCGAGAAGTTCCTGTCCTCCGGCCTGGTCCGGGGCATCGGGCCCGTCCTCGCGGCCCGTATCATCGGGGCCTTCGGGGCGGACACGATCGAGATCCTGAAACGGGACCCCGACCGGCTCCGCGAGATCGAGGGCGTTGGCGAGGTCAAGCTCAAGGAGATCCGCCGCTCCTGGGCCGAGCACCAGGACATCCGCGATCTCATCATGTTCCTCCAGGAACACGGCGTCTCCACCGGCCTGGCCACCAAGATCTACAAGCAGTACGGCGGGCGATCGTTCACGGTCCTGCGGACCGATCCCTACCAGCTCAGCCTGGACATCTGGGGTGTCGGTTTCAAGACTGCCGACCAGATCGCCCTCAAGCTCGGCCTGGACCCGGGCTCGCTCCGGCGGGTCCAAGCCTACATCCTCTATATACTCGAAAAGGACAACGAGCAGGGCCACGTCTTTTCGTCCGCGGCCGAGGTGAGCGAGAAGTGCGCCGCCGATCTGGGCCTGCCCGCCGCCCGGGTCGAAGAGGCCCTGGCCGGGCTGGTCGGGAGCCGCAAGGTCGTGACCGAGGATTGGCAGGGCGGGAGGGCGCTCTATCTGCCCTTCTTCTATCAGGCCCAGGATGACGTGGCCCGGGCCATCCACAAGCTGGCCGGGTTCCCCTGCCGGGCCCCGGATTTCGACCTCGACAAGGCCGTCTCCGAAACGGAAAAAGACCTCGGGCTGTCATTCTCGCCTCTCCAGCGGCGGGCCATCCGTGAGTCCTTCGAGCGCAAGATCCTGGTCATCACCGGCGGCCCCGGCACGGGCAAGACGACCATCATCCGGGCCATCGCCGATATCTACGGCAGGTGGGGCAAGGAGGTCCTTCTGGCGGCCCCGACGGGGCGGGCGGCCAAGCGCCTGGCCGAGGCCACCGGCCGCGACGCCCGGACGATCCATCGCGCCCTCGAGTTCCAGCCCAAGAGAGGGGCCTTCAAGCGCAACGAGAGCAATCCCCTCGCCGGCGAGGCGCTGGTCCTCGACGAGTTCTCGATGGTCGACCTCCCGCTCATGTTCCATCTCCTCAAGGCGGTTCCGCCCTGGATGCGTCTCGTCCTTGTCGGGGACAAGGACCAGCTCCCTTCGGTCGGCCCGGGCAACCTCCTCCACGACATCATCGCCTCGGGCACGGTGGACGTCGTCCGCCTCGACGAGATCTTCAGGCAGGAGAAGGAGAGCCTCATCGTCGTCAACGCCCACCGCGTCAACCAGGGGCAGGCCATCGTCCAGCCGCCCCGGACGGACAAGGACGCCGATTTCTACTTCATCCCCCAGAACGACGAACGGAAGGTCTTCGAGACCATCCTCAAGATGTGCGCGTGGAGCGTCCCCCGCAAGCTCGGCCTCAGCCCGCTCGACCCCCGGATCCAGGTCATCAGCCCCATGTACAAAGGCCTCGTCGGGGTCGAGAGCCTCAACACCGAGCTTCAGGCCCGGCTCAATCCCGGCGGGGAGGGCCTGCAGGCCGGCGCGCGCGTCTTCCGGGCCCGGGACAAGGTCATGCAGCTGCGCAACGACTACGACAAGGACGTCTTCAACGGCGATATCGGCTCGGTCCTCCACGCCGACCGCGCCAAGTACCGGCTTTACGTCGATTTCGAAGGCCGGACGGTGTGCTACGAGAAGGACACCCTCAACGACATCGCGCTGGCCTACGCCGTCTCGGTCCACAAGGCCCAGGGCAGCGAGTACCAGGCGGTCGTCATGCCGCTCCTGACCCAGCACTTCATCATGCTCCAGCGCAACCTCTTCTACACCGCGCTGACCCGGGCCAAGAAGCTGAGCGTCGTCATCGGCTCGTACAAGGCGCTCTGGATCGCCGTCAAGAACGACAACCCGGTCAAAAGGAACTCCCTGCTCAAGGACCGGCTCGTCGGGCTGGCCGGCGGCGCATCGTTGACTCGCCCCCTCGATAAGTTATAATGGGACGGTTCCCGAA
>DSDX01000329.1 GCA_011048485.1 Candidatus Aminicenantota bacterium
GCCCTCGACGGGATGCGGAGTCCGCTCGAATTCAATTGGCCCCGCCGGACGGCCATGGCCATTTCCGGCGATGGCCGTCCGGCGGGGCCAATTGAATTCGAGCGGACTCCGCATCCCGTCGAGGGCATATCCAGGGGCGAGCTTGATGACCGAGGCCACGGGAAAGGCGGGGGCCACGGATTCATGGGCCTTCCAGATCAGGGGACGGATCAGGATTCCCGCGATGAACAGAACAGCCCCGACGGCTACAACCCAACTCAGCGGGAACCGTCGGGGTGTTGGGCTTTCTTCGGCCTGAGGAGAGCCGGCTTCATCGATCTCGAGCCTGGCGTCGGCGATGTCGTGCAGACGGTTCTTGGGGTTTTTCTGCAGACAGCGATGAAGGAGAGTCCTGATGTTTGTCGGTGTATTCGCGGGGAGCGCATTCCAGTCGGGCTCGCCCTTCAGGACCAGGGCCAGCGTATCGGAGACCGTTTCCCCCTGAAAAGCGCGCTTTCCTGTCAGGCACTCGTAAAGGACGCCTCCAAAAGCCCAGATATCGGACCGCTTGTCCGCCGCCCGGCCGCGGGCCTGTTCCGGGCTCATGTAGGCCGCTGTTCCCAGGATGACGCCGGGTTCCGTCATCCGGGCCGTGATGGTCGGTGATTTCTCGATCTCGATGTTCGTCGTTTCTCCCGCATAGGCTTTGGCCAGTCCGAAGTCGAGGATCTTGAGCCTGCCCTCGGGCGTGATCATGATGTTCCCGGGCTTGAGGTCCCGGTGGACGATGCCTTTCTCATGAGCGGCTTCGAGTCCTTCGGCGAGCTGCTTACAAGTCTCGAAAGCCTCCTCTATGGGGAGAGGCCCTCTCCCCAACCTGTCCCCAAGCGCCTGCCCCTCCACAAGCTCGAGAACGAGGAACCGTCTTCCTTCGGATCCCTCGATCCCATGGATTGCGGCGATAGCGGGGTGATTCAGGACGGCCAGGAGTTTGGCCTCCCGCTCGAACCGGGCCAGTCGTTCCTTGTCCTCGGCGAACGCCTTGAGCAGCACCTTGATGGCGACGGGGCGGTCGAGACTCGTATCAAGGGCACGATAGACTTCGCCCATCCCTCCTTCGCCGATCTTGTCCACGATCCTGTAGCGGCCCGCCAAAACAGATCCGGGGCTGATGAAATAGGCCGGAGAGTCGAGCGTTTCCGTTAAGGAGGGAGCGGCGGCTTTTGGGCCGACCAGAGAGGTGGCGCAATTGCTGCAGAATCTGGCGGTGTCGGTGTTTTCAGAATGGCAGGCTGGGCATTTGACGGCCAAGATGAGTTCCCTCTCTTCGGTGAGCTCAGAATATCAATCCACCCGCATGAAGTCAATCGTTGCACGGTGGAGAGGCGTGTCCACGGTCCGACTCGAACGGGGGAGGCACCTCCTTCGGCATTGCTGGCGAAGCCGGCATGGATCAGGAATGCAGAGCTTGGAAGAGAGCGAAGAGGGTATCGGGTGACAATTCCTCGGCCCGGACAGTGCGGGCCAAGTCCAGCTTGGCGTAAGCCGCACCGAGCATGGCCGGGGTCGCCCGGCGGGCCAGGTTCTTCCAGAGCATCTTGCGCCGCTCAGCGAAGGCGGCCCGGAGGAAGGCGCGGTAGGGCTCTTCGGCGGCGCCCGGATGGAGCGGGGACAGGCGGCGGCGAAGCGTCAGCAGGGCCGAACGGACCTTGGGCGGGGGCGAGAATGAGCCGGGGGCGACGAGGAACGCGATCTTCGCCTCGAACTCGTTCTGGAGGAGTATGCCGAGGGGCGCGTAGCTCTTCGTTCCCGGCCCGGCCGTGACCCGCTCGGCGACCTCCTTCTGGAGCAGGATGACGGCGTCGGAGATGATCTCTCGCTCGTCGAGGGCCCGGAAGAGCAGGGGCGAGGAGATCGAATAAGGAATGTTGCCGACGAGGCGGAGGGAAGCGACGCCCGCGCTCTTCAGCATCCCCCGAAGATCGGTCCTCAGGATGTCGCCATGAACGACCTCGACATTGGCCGGCAGCGACTCGCGAAGCTGCGGGACGAGCCGCCCGTCCTTCTCGACGGCGATGACGCGGCCGGCCTTGGCCGCCAGCGCGGCGGTCAGGGCGCCCGTCCCGGCCCCGACCTCGACGATGACGTCCTCCGGCTTGGGATCGATGAGGCCGGCGATCTTGCGCAGCACGCCCTCGTTGATCAGGAAGTGCTGACCGAGGGCGTGGCGTCGTGATCTGGGCATGGGCCGGGCCGATTTTAGCCTTTTTTCGCCTCTCGTGGAAATGGGGACGGGTCCGGGCGTTTGACAAGGTCCGGCCATTCCCGTACCATTATCGGGCGTCTGTGCCATGTCCGGAAAGAAGATTCTCCTTGTCGATTACGATCCCAAGTCTTTGGCGGACCTCGCCAAGATCCTTAAATCAAATAAATTGCGCGTCGTGACGGCGGCCGACGGCCAGGCCGGGTACGAAGCCTTCCTGGCCGAGAAGCCCGATGTGGTCATCCTCGAGGCCATGCTGCCGAAGCTGCACGGCTTCGATCTGACCCAGAAGATCTCCCGGGAGACGCGTGGCCGAGTGCCCGTCGTCCTGATCACCGGCCTCTACAAGGGGCCCCGTTACCGGAAGGAGGCGCTCAGCGGCCTGGGGGCCGCCGAGTACTTCGAGAAGCCCATCGACGCCGACGTTTTCATCGCGGCGATCAGGCGCCTGCTTCACGACGACGACGGGATCGACGAGGAGCTGCCCGATTCGAACGCGGTCATCGAAGCGCTGAGCCGCCGCGGCCGCGGGCACGGTCACGAGACAGGGGGCGCGAAAACGCCGCACAAAGGACAACGTCCATGACCAGTCTCTGGACCCGGTGCAACAACTGCCAGCGGATCCTCTATAAGCAGGACATCCTCGACAATCTGGCCGTCTGCCCGGCCTGCGGCTTCCATTTCCGGCTCTCCGCCGAGGAGCGCCTGCAGATGCTCTTCGACGATGGCGCCTACGAGGTCCTCGACGCCAACCTCCACTCCGTCGACGCCCTCGGCTTCGTCGACGCCAAGCGGTACGCCGACCGGATCGTCGAGAACGAGCGCAAGACCGGCCTCTCCGAGGCCATCGTATCGGCCCGGGGGAAGCTCGGCGGCATTCCCGTCCACATCCTGGCCATGGACTTCGGCTTCCTCGGCGGCAGCGTCGCCTCGGTCGTCGGCGAGAAGATCACGCGGGCCTGCGAACGGGCCCTCGAGGACCGCCGGCCCGTCATCATCGTCTCCTGTTCGGGCGGCATGCGCATGCAGGAGGGCATGCTCTCGCTCATGCAGATGGCCAAGACGAGCGCGGCCATCGCCCGGCTGGGCGAGGCCAAGATCCCGTTCATCTCGGTCCTCTCCGACCCGACGACGGGGGGCACGACGGCGAGCTTCGCCATGCTGGGCGACATCAACGTCGCCGAACCCCAGGCCCTGATCGGGTTCGCCGGCCCCCGCGTCATCGAGCAGACCATCAAGGAGAAGCTGCCCAAGGGCTTCCAGCGTTCCGAGTTCCTGCTCGAGCACGGCATGCTCGACGACGTCGTCGAGCGCAAGGCCCTCAAGCCCTACCTCGTCCGGGCCCTCCGGCTCTTCCTCAACCGGCCGCAATGACCCCGTCGGAGTGCCGGGACTACCTTGGCCGGCTCGAGCACTTCGGCGTCAAGCTCGGCCTCGAGAACATCCAGGCGCTGCTTCTAGCCCTGGGCAATCCGCAGAACATGTTCCTTTCGGTCCACGTGGCCGGGACGAACGGCAAGGGCTCGGTCGGCGCCATGCTGGCCGGCATCGCGCGGGCCGGCGGGTTCAAGGCCGGGCTCTACACCTCTCCTCACCTGGTCCGGGTCGAGGAGCGCGTCCGGATCGACGGCCGGCCTATGCCCCCGCGGCGCTTCCGCGGGCGCCTGGCCCGGATCAAGGCCGTGCTCGACGGCCTCATGGCCGACGGGAGGCTCGCCCATCACCCGACCTATTTCGAGGTCCTGACGGCCCTCGCCTTCCTCGAGTTCGCCGAACGGCAGGTCGACATCGCCGTGCTCGAGGTCGGGATGGGTGGGCGCTTCGACGCGACCAACGTCGTCCGGCCGCTCGTCTCGGTCGTCACCACCATCGCCAGGGACCACGAGAAGCACCTCGGCTCGACGCTCCGGGCGATCGCCTTCGAGAAGGCCGGCATCATCAAGCCGGGCGTCCCGGTCGTCTGCGGCGTCGGATCCGGGGAAGCCCTCCGGGAGATCAAGCGGATCGCGCGGGAGCGCCGGGCTCCCATCGTCGAGGTCTTCGGAAGGGGCAGGGCTCTCGAGACGCGCTGGACGCGCGGCGGGCATCGCTTCACCTACGCGGGGGAGAAGGGCCGCTACCTCTTCACGCCCGGACTCGCCGGACGCCACCAAGGCGTGAACGCGGCCACGGCCATCGCCACGGCGGAGGTCCTGTCGCGATCCTGGAAGCCGCTCGGCAAGCCAGCCATCCTCAAAGGCATCCGCGAAACCCGGTGGGAGGGACGGCTCGAAACGGTCCGGACGCGGCCGCTCGTCCTTCTCGACGGGGCCCACAACGTCGAGGGCGTGGCGGCCCTCGTGGCCCATATCAGGGAGGGCGTCCGGCGGCCCGTCGTGCTGGTCTTCGCGGCCATGCGGGACAAGGACCTGCGGACCATGACCCGTCTTCTCTTCTCGGTCGCCTCCGCGGTCGTCCTGACCCGCGTCCCCTACAAGCGGTCGGCGGATCCGGAGGACATCGCGGCCGCTGCGCCGCCCTTCGAAGGACGCGTCCTGCTCGAGCCCGACGCGCGCAGAGCCGTCCGGCTGGCGCTCGAGCTCAGCCGGCAAGGACCGAGGATGCCCGCCCCCGTCGTCATCGCCGGCTCGCTCTTCCTTATCGGCGAGATCAAGCGGCTGCGGCTGTTCTAGGCCGGGGAGCGAGGCGGGGGTCCTGCGAAACGCGTCATTGACCGCCCGCGTCTGAAGCCACCATGGCTCACGCAGCTCTAAGGTCCTGGGCTAGAAAACGGTCAGGCCCTTGATAAGAGCGAAATGGGCCTTGTTCCTGGTGAGAAGCGGCAGGCCGTTCGCCAGGCAGGTCCCGGCGATGAGGATGTCCTGGTTGCCGACGGTCCGGCCTTCGGACTTGAGTTCCGTATGGACCCTGCCCGCGCAGGCGGCCGCAAAAACGTCGAGGGGCAAAACAGGCACCCGCGCGAAGAACGACTCCAGTTGTCTCAGCCTCCTGCCGCCTCGTACGCCCGCGTACAGTTCGAAGACCGTGATGGCCGCGACGCCCAAGCGACTGTCCTTCAACAGTTCCGCCACAGCTTGGGCCTGCGGGGGGGTGTCCGTGAAAAAATCGATAACCACGTACGTGTCCGCGACCACTAGGCGTGCCAATTTTTCCTTATCTCCTCGAGCTTCTTCTTCGTCTCGGCGGCTTCTTTGCCGCTCCAGATTCCCCTCATTCTTGAGAGGACGCTCCAAGCCCCTTCTTTTTTCTCATGGTCACGGAGATAATGCTTGACCGCCTCTTCCATGATCCTGGAATAGCCCCGGTATCCCTTTTTGACCGCCAGCGCATGAAGGGCGGCGATCAGATCGTCCGACAATTCGACGGTTGTTCTCATTCGTCCGGCCTCGCCAAGATATTGTTAAATGCATTATAATATGCAAATGCATATGTGTCAAGATTTCATGGCCTTTATCAAGCCGGTTTCAGGAGGTCAGATCGTGCTCGGCTCTCGCACTACTTGATCAGCCTGGCGGGCAGCGGATCTTCCTTCAGTTCCCCGTCCTGAACATGGACGTAGTAATTCTTGCTGTCGGGGTCGAGGGTCACCGATTCGGATATCTTCCCGTCGACGAAGAGAAGCCCGGCGCCGTCGTCGCAGGCGTAGCCAGGCGGCAAGATCCCTTTCAGCACGGCTTCCCTGTAAAGCCGCCGCCTCGTCGTTCCGTCGTTGTAATGCGGCGAGTGACTGTAGTCGAGGAAGCCCAGGCAGGTCATCAGGCTGAGCTCCTTGGGCCGGGAGTCGGTGTACCCGCCCGTGAACCAGCAGAGCGATCCCGCGCTGCCTCCCGCCAGGACGATGCCCTGATCATAGGCCTCGAGGAGCAAGGCGTCGATCCCCTGGGCTTTCCAGATGGCCAGCATGTTCAAGGTGTTCCCCCCTCCCACGACGATGGCGTCCGATCCCATGATCTGGTCCTCGAACGTCTTTTGTTCCGAGGAGGAGCTGATGAAAGTCACCAGGACCGACGGCTCCAGCGGCAGGTCCTTGCAGAGGTTGTAGATGTATTCGATGACCCTCCGATCGTCCGCCGCGGCCGTCGGCAGGAAGAGGACCCGCGGCTTTGGCTTCCCGGTCAGCCCGACGACATAGCGGAGGAACGCCTTTTCCATCCCGTTGCCATAGACGAAGATCGTCTTTCTGGCCGGCTCCAGGGCCGCAGAGGCGGGCCCCCACTGTCCGAGACCGAAGGCCGCGATCAAGGCTAGGAGGGCCAGCCAGTGGGGAGCCCGGCCGCCCTTTCCGGACCGGGCGAGCCCGGATCGCCGCGACGTCGAGAGACCGGTTCGGCCGTGTCGCGCCTGAGCCAACCGCCGCGTTCTTACGTGAGCCATATCCTTCGGTCCGGAGCCTATCTGAGCGAGGGCGGTCTGTCAAGAAACGGGAAAGGCGAGGTTCAGGCCAAGTTGTCCTTGACGGCCCGAGGCAAGAGATGAGGCCGGCCCAAGAAATGGCGGCGGAGGGAAGTCAAGACCCGTGCTTGGCCAGGAGAGCTTCGAAGCGCGGATCGGCCCGAAGCGGCAGCCAGCGCGGATCCGCTTTCAGGAAGGGCACGCTGATCCAGCCCGGCCGGGAAAGGAGGAACTCGAGCTGCTCGACCGCTTTACCGAATTCGCCGAGCAAGACATAGATCTGGGCGAGGTCGAGGACGTGCGTGAGGCCGTAGACGGCGTCTCTCGAGACCGGGAGCAGCTCGAGGGCGCGCTGCCCCTCTCTCAGGGCCTCCTCCCTCCGGCCCAGCCCGGCGTAGGCTACGCCTAGGGAGCTGCGGTAGCGGGCGTCGGCGGGCCTGGCCCCGACCTCGGCCTCGAGCATCCGGGCCGCGGTCTCGAATCCCTCCCGGGCCTTTTCCGGTTCCCCGAGCGAGGCCCGCAGGGCCGCGGCGAAGAGGGCCTTCGGGGCGGCCTGGATCTTATGCCGGATCCAACCCTCGGGGTCCTCTTCCATGCGTTTCAGGGCTTCCTTGTAACGTCCCTCGAAGCCCTCCTGGGCGAACAAGGTCCACTCGGCCCATTCGTGGTTGGGGGGGACGAACGCCAGGGCGGCCCTGGCTTCGGCTTGGCCATCTCGACCCTTCCAGCTCCAGAGATTGAACATTTTCGCCAGGTAGGGCCAAGTCTGGTCGGGAGAGAGGACGATGGCCCGGTCGGCCGCCTCGGCGGCCTCCGGGTAGCGGCGCATCCACCAGAGAGTCTCGGCGACATCCACCATCGCCGAGCCGTCGAGCGGGTTGAGCGAGCCGGCGATCTTGTAGGCTTCGAGGGCGCGCTCCCATTCGCCGTGCATTCGGAAGAGCTCACCCAGGGCGGCCTGGATCTCGACGCTGTTGGGCATCCCCTTGGAGGAGGCCTCGAATTCCGCCCGGGCGGCCGCCGTCTCCCGCTCCACCCACAGGTGATAGTAGCCGGCCGCCAGATGCGACTCGGGGGAGCCCGGGGAGAGCTCACGAGCCCGGTCCAGGGTCTGTCGGGCTTTGACTCGCCTTTCGGGGGTCAAGTCGTACCGGTAATAGACGAGGCGGGCATGGGCCTGTGACAGCTCCGCCCAAGCCGAGGCGAAGCCGGGATCGAGCTCCGTCGCCCGCTCGAAGTATCCGAGCGCCTCGAGCCAGGTCGAGAGGGTGAAGTGAGGCTGTCCGGCCAGGAACCGCCCCCGCAGGAACGCCTGATATGCTTCCATGTTGTCCGTCGGCCGGGACTCGAGGGCCCCGGGCTCGTGCTCGAGGATCGTCAGGCCGAGCTTCGCTACGACCGCCCGGGCGATCTCGGACTGAACACGGAAGATGTCGTCCATGGTGAACTCGTAGATCTCCGACCACAAGCTGGTATCGTCGGCGACCCGGATCAGCGCGGGCGTGATGCGGACCCTCTCGGCGGCGTCCTGCCCGCGGGCCCAGCGGACCGTCCCGGTCAGAAGATACCTGACCCCGAGCTCGCCGCCTATCTGACGGGTGCTCTTGGCCGTTCCGGCATACTGGGCCGCGCACGCGCGCGACACGACCGCCAGGCCCTGCAGCGAGGCCAAGCGTCCGGTGATCTCGTCCGTGACGCCGGCGGCGAAGAAGGCGTCGTCGCCGGACCCCAGGTTCTCGAACGGCAGCACCGCGACCCGCTCGGCTTCGGACGGCCCGCCGCCGGAGGGCCTTTCCAGGGGGCCGCCCTGTCGGAACAGGACCACGGCCGCGGCGGTCATGAGGAGCGCGGCCGCGACGGCTCCGGCGAGCCTCAGGCGGCGTTTGGCCGCCGGCCTTGCCCGGCCGACGGGAGCGGGGGCCTTGGCCACCTCCCGGAGGCTGAAGGCCAGATCGCACGCCGACTGGAACCGCTCCGCGGGATTTTTCTCGAGGCAGCGGCCGACGACGGCGTCGAGCTCGGTGGAGATATCTGTGCCGGAGAGGATCACTTCCGGGACCGGGTCCTTCAGGATGGCGGTCATCGTCTCGGCCGGCGTGTCCCGGCGGAAGGCCTGACGCCCCGTTAGCATCTCGAAGAGCACGCAGCCGAGAGCGAAGATGTCGGAGCGGGCGTCGGCGGCGCGGCCGCGGACCTGTTCCGGCGACATGTAGCCGATTGTGCCGAGCACGGCCCCGGGCATGGTGTCGGCCGGCTCGAGCGAGAGGGTGGCCCCTTCCGCGGCCTCTGACAGGGCCTTCTCCACGCGGGCCAAGCCGAAATCGAGGATCTTGATCCGCCCGTCGCGCGTCAGGAAGATGTTCTCGGGTTTCAGGTCGCGATGGATGATGCCGGCGCCGTGGGCCGAGGCCAGGCCCTCGGCGATGGAGGCGGCGACGTCCACGGCCCGGCGCCACGACAACCGCTCGTGTCCCAGCCGCTCCCGCAGGGTCTCGCCTTCGAGGAGCTCGGTGACGGCGTAGGCCGTCCCGCCCTCCCTGCCGAAGTCGAAGATCGACAGGATGGCC
>DSDX01000328.1 GCA_011048485.1 Candidatus Aminicenantota bacterium
CCCTCGGGATAATCGAGCTCGAAGGTGAGCTTGTTGTCGGCGAAAGCCACTGCGCGGCAGATGATCCCGGTCATCCTCCCGGTCGTGTCGCCGATCTTGGCCGTCAGGCCTTCCTCGCCCTTGGCCACCGTCAGGACGAAATCGAACCGGCTCCCGTCCCCGACGTAGGTGTAGCCCGTCCAAGTCCCGAGGATGTCGGGCTTGGCCTGGCCGAAGGCTCCGGCGGTCGCGACGATCAGGGCGATCGCCAAGCAGGCAAGACTCGCGTTCGCTATCTTCATGATCCCACTCCTTGCATAAAAATATCCTCTTGAGTTCATACGCAGCAGGGAAACCTTTGGTTCCCCGACATCAAACAGAAAAGGTTTGACTCCCCAGCCTAGAAGCCGGTATCCTTGAAAAAAAGCCGGAAAGGGAAGCCGGTCGTGAACTGCCCGAAATGCCATGCCGAGATCACGGACGACTCCCGCTTCTGCAGCAGATGCGGGGCTTCTCTGAAGGGGGAGGCCGGGCCGGCCGGAGAGACGCGGACGATTCCGGGGCCCCCGGCCGGGCTCGAGAGAGGGCATCGGGTCGCGGGCAAGTATAAGATCCTGGAGGAGATCGGCCGGGGCGGGATGGGGGTCGTCTACAAAGCCGAGGACACCAGGCTCGACCGGACCGTGGCCCTGAAGTTCCTGCCGCAGGAGCTGACGAGGGACGAGGAGGCCAGGGCCCGGTTCATCCAGGAGGCCAAGGCGGCCGCGGCCCTCGAGCATCCCAATATCTGCACGGTCTACGAGGTGGACGAGGCGGAGGGGCGGATTTTCATTTCTATGGCTTTCATCCAAGGGCAGAGCCTCAAGGACAAGCTCAGAGGGGGTCCTTTGGATATCGAGGAGGCGAAGGCGATCGCGCTCCAGGTTGCCGAAGGGCTCAGGGAGGCCCATGAGAAAGGGATCGTCCACCGTGACATCAAGCCGGCCAACATCATGGTGACCGACAAAGGCCAGGCCAAGATCATGGACTTCGGGCTGGCCAAGCTGTCCTGGGGCGCGGATCTGACAAAGCCCGCGATGATCTTGGGCACGGCCGCCTACATGTCGCCGGAGCAGGCGAAGGGGGAGCCGGTCGACCGGCGCACGGACATCTGGTCCTTCGGGGCGACGCTCTACGAAATGCTGACGGGGGAGCGGCCCTTCCGGAAAGGCCAGGAACGAGCCTTGATCTACGCCGTCCTGAACGAGGATCCCGAACCGATGCGCGAGGCCCGTCCGGAGATCCCGAGGGCGCTCGAGCGAATCGTCCTCAAGGCCCTGGAGAAAGACCCGGCCAAGCGCTATCCGAACAATGACGAGATGCTGGAGGACCTCGAAAAAGCCGACCGGTCATCGGCGCCGGCCGCGCCGAAATCCCGGAAATCCCTCATCGTCCTGCCCTTCGAGAACATCAGTCCCGATCCGGACCAGGATTATTTCTGCGACGGGATGACGGAAGAGATCATCTCAGACCTCTCGAATCTAAAGGCCCTGAGGGTGATCTCCCGGACCTCCGCGATGATGCTCAAAGGCACGAAGAAATCCATAATGACCATCGGCCGGGAGCTCGATGTCCAGTATGTCCTCGAGGGGAGCGTCAGAAGGGCCGGTAAGAACCTGCGCATTGCGGCCCAGCTCATCGACGCGGGGACGGACGCCCACCTCTGGGCCCGGAAGTTCTCCGGGACGCTGGACGACGTCTTCGACATCCAGGAGAAAGTGTCGCAGGCCATCGTCAATGCCCTCGAATTGAAGCTGAGTTTCGAAGAGAAGAAGAAGATTGCGGAAAGGCCGATCGACAATGCCGTCGCCTACGACTTCTACCTGCGGGCGTACGGCGAAATCATCCAATTCTCCAAAGACCCCCTGGATCGGGCCATCGGCCTGCTCCATCAAGCGATCGAGATCACCGGCGAGAACGCCGTCATCTTCGCGGGGATCGCGTTCACCCATTTCCAATACGCGAATTTGGGCATTGAGCAGGACAAGAATTTCCGGAAGACCGAGGAGTTCATTGCGAAGGCCCTGGGCCTGGATCCGGACCTGGCGGAAGCTCATTTCGTACGGGGCTGCATGGAGATGAGTTTTCGCGGGAATACCCGTGAGGCGATCGTCCATTTCCAACGAGCCAATTCGCTGCGACCGAACGATCCGAAGATCATGACGTGGCTGAGTTTTGTATACGATTTGGTCGGCAAAATGGACGATGCGGTCTCCCTCCTCGAGCGGAGCATCGAGATCGATCCCATGAATCCGGTCAACCTGGCGATGAGGGGCATCAATCACTTGTTTGAAGGCCGGTTCGATCTCGCCTTGAATCCGGCGCTCAAGATGCTCGCCGTTCCAGGGAGTCACCTGTGGACTTTTTGGGCATCCTTGATTCTCCTCTATAACGGGCGTCCTGATGAAGCCCGGGATTTCATCGACGAGCGTGTCAAAGATCCGGGCCAGGACATGCTCGGCAAGCTGTGCCTCATTTTGAAGCACGCTGTCGAAGACGACAAAGAGAGAATGGCCTCGCTCCTCACTCCCGATTTCGTCGAAATCGCGAGAAAGGACTGTCAGTACTCGTGGCATCTTGCGAGCTTCTATTCCTATCTTGGTGATATCGATGAATCGTTAGGCTGGCTTGAGAACGCCGTGGACCGTGGATTCGTCAATTACCCCTTTCTCAGCGAACATGACCGATTATTGGCCAGCGTCCGCGGCGAGCCGCGCTTCAAAACCCTCATGGAGCGGGTCAGGCGCGAGTGGGAGAGCTTTGAGGTTTGAGCCATGAAATGCCCTAAGTGCCTTGCTGACAACACCGGCACGGCCCGGTTCTGCAGTGAATGCGGGACTCCTCTCGCCTCCGGCTCCGGCGGTCGCCCGTCCTTCACTGAGACCATGGACTCGCCCCCGGAGCGTCTATCGCGGGGGACCGTTTTCGCCGGCCGCTACGAGATCATTGAAGAGCTCGGGACGGGCGGCATGGGCCGGGTCTACCGGGCCGAGGACACCAAGGTCAAGGAGCAGATCGCTCTCAAGCTCATCCGGCCGGAGATCGCCGCCGACGGCAAGACGATCGACCGGTTCCGTAACGAGCTCAAGACCGCCCGCAGGATCAGGCATAAAAACGTCACCGGGATGTACGACTACGGTGAGGACCGGGGGACGCACTACATCGCGATGGAATACGTCCCCGGCGAGGACCTGAAAAGCCTCATCCGGCGGGTCGGCGAGCTCCCGGTGGCCAAGTCGTTGGCCGTCGCTGGGCAGATCTGTGACGGGTTGTCGGAAGCGCACGCCTTGGGCATCGTTCATCGGGACCTGAAGCCCTCCAACATCATGATCGACAAGGAAGGGAACGCCCGGATCATGGACTTCGGGATCGCCCGCTCGATCGAGGCCAAGGCCGTCACGGACACGGATCTCATCATCGGGACGCCCGAATACATGTCGCCCGAGCAGGCGGAGTGCCGGGATGTCGACCGCCGCTCGGACATCTATTCCCTGGGGATCATCCTCTACGAGATGCTGACCGGACGGCTACCCTTCGAGGCAGAGTCGGCCGTGGGCTTTCTCTTGAAACACAAAACCGAGAAGCCGAAGGACCCCGTCGAGCTGAACGCCCTCATCCCGGAGAGCCTGGGCCGGATCGTTATGAGGTGTCTCGAGAAGGATCGGGAAAAACGTTGGCCCGACGCCCTGGAGCTCCTCGCCGCGCTTCGGGCCGGCGAGGGTCCAAAGACGGAGAAATTGGGGCCGGCCGGTGAGAAGACGTCCATCGCCGTCCTTCCCTTCAAGAATATGAGCGCCGACCCGGAGCAGGATTATTTCTGCGAAGGGCTGGCCGAGGAGCTCATCAACGTCCTGACCCAGGTCGGAGGCCTCCGCGTCGTCGCCCGGACGTCGGCTTTCTCCTTCCATGGAAAGGACACGGATATCCGCGAGATCGGAAGAAAGCTCAACGTGGAGAACGTCCTGGAGGGGAGCGTCCGCAAGGCAGGACAGAAGCTGCGCATCACCGCCCAGCTCATCAATGTTGCCGATGGCTATCACCTCTGGTCGGAGCGGTTCGACCGGGAGATGACCGACGTCTTCGCCATCCAGGATGAGATCGCCCAGGCCGTGGCCGCCAGGATGAAAACGGATTTCGAAGGCGGACCAACAGCAGGTCTGGCGAAGCGCTACACGGACAACATCGAGGCGTATCATCTCTATTTGAAGGGGATCTACTGGCGGCGGATGCTGACCGTCGACCGGGTCTCGAAGAGCATCGAATACTTCAACCGGGCCATCGAAAAGGACCCCGGCTACGCCTTAGCCTACGCGGGCCTGGCCTATGTCTACCAGATCCTATTTTTCTATTCCCCCTCGCCTTCCAAGAACCTCTATCCCCGGGCCCTCGAGGCGGCCAGAAAGGCCTTGGAGCTCGACGACAACCTGGCCGAAGCTCACGAGGCCATGGGAGTCATCAAATGCTACTGGGAATGGGACTGGGAAGGGGCCCGGAGCGAATTGCGAAAGGCACTGGAGCTCAACCCGAATTACATCTGGGCCCGGTTCCATCTCGCGAATCTTCATCTCTACAATGGGCGGTTCGACGAGGCCCTCGCCGAACTGAAAAGCATCCATGACCGTGACCCCCTAAATCCCGCCTTCGTCCGGGCCATGGCGGAATGCCACCTCCAGGCGGACCGGCTCGAGGCCGCCGAATCTTTCGCCAAGGAAACCCTCGAGATCGACCCTTTCCTTCCGCCGACGTGGATCATCCTCGGCCATATCTATCTGAGGCGATCGCTCTTCGGGGAGGCGCTCGAGGCCATGAAGAAAGACACCGTGAAAGGGAGTTTCCAGGAGCTCAACATGGGGATCGTCCATGCACGGATGGGAAGGACCGAAGAGGCACGGAAGATCCTGAGCACATGGCTGGAGCGCTCCCGGACCGAATACGTGTCCGGCTACTACCTGGCCGCGCTCTGTTTCGCCTTGGGCCGGAAGGCCACAGGTTTCGATTGTCTGGAGAGGGCCTACGACGAGCACGACGGCTGGCTCATAGGGCTGAAGATCGATTTCCTCATGGACGACGCGAGGGATGATCCCAGGTATCGGGCCCTTCTCGAAAAAATCAATATGGCCTGAATCCGGTCCGCCGCTTCTTTTCTATTGACGCGCTCATCAACACGCCCATCCTCGATGACGAATAAGACCAAAAGGCGTGGGATCTGAAGGAACTCCCGGCTTCCCGGACCCTCCGTCCTTGACTTCGGCCCGAGGCCGGGCTACCCTCGTCCCGAGGCCGGACCGGCCGACTCGGAGACAGGGGAGAGCCATGGCCGTCAGATGCCCGAAATGCCACACCGACAATCCCGACGCCCTCAAGTATTGCGGGGAATGCGGAACCCGGCTTCCCGACGCCGGGCACGTCCAGGTCACGAAGACCGTCGAAACACCCAAGGAAGAGCTGACCACGGGCTCCACGTTCGCAGGGCGCTATCAGATCATCGAGGAGCTGGGCCGCGGCGGCATGGGCCGGGTCTACAAGGCCAACGACACCGAGATCAAGGAGAAGGTGGCCCTCAAGCTCATCAAGCCGGAGATCGCGACGGACGAGAGGACGATCGAGCGGTTCCAGAACGAGCTGAGGTTCGCCCGGAAGATCAGGCACAGGAACGTCTGCCAGATGTACGACCTCAACCGGGACAAGGGGACCTCCTACATCACCATGGAGTACGTGGAGGGAGAGAACCTCAAGGACATGATCCGGATGAGCGGCCAGCTGGGCGTGGGGACGGCCGTCTCCGTGGCCAAGCAGGTCTGCGAAGGGTTGGAGGAAGCCCACAAGCTCGGGGTCATTCACAGGGACTTGAAACCCGGGAACATCATGATCGACAGGGACGGCCGCGTCCGCATCATGGACTTCGGCATCGCCCGCTCCCTCAGGGACAAGGGCATCACCGGCGCGGGCGTGATGATCGGGACCCCGGAATACATGTCGCCGGAGCAGGTGGAGGGGAAGGAGACCGACCAGCGGTCGGACATCTATTCGCTGGGCATCATCCTCTATGAGATGGTGACGGGAAAAGTGCCCTTCGAGGGCGACACCGCCCTCGCCGTCGGGATGAAGCACAAGGGCGAGACGCCCAGGCCGCCCCGGCAGCTGAACGCGCAGGTCCCGGACGAGCTGGACCGGGCCATACTCCGGTGCCTGGAAAAGGACAAGGAGAAAAGATACCAGAGCGCGGGAGAGCTCCTCGCCGACCTGGCGAATATCGAGAAGGGCCTTCCGACGACGGCACGGGTCGTCAGGGAGAGAAAACCGCTCACGTCCCGTGAGATCACCGTGACGCTCGGCGTTCGCAAGCTCATCGTCCCCGCCGTCGTCCTTGTCGCGGTTGTCCTTGTCGGGCTTCTGGTCTGGCATCCTTGGTCGAAGAACGGTGCCGTTCCGTTGCCCCCTTCGGACAAGCCGTCCCTGGCCGTGATGTATTTCGAGAACAACACGGGGGATGAGAGCCTCGATCACTGGAGAAAGGGCATCTCGGACCTCCTGATCACGGATCTGACCCAATCCAAGCATCTGAAAGTGCTGGGAGGGGACCGGCTGTTCGATATCCTGGGCCAGATGGGTCAGCTCGGAGCCAGGAGCTATTCTTCGGACGTCCTGAGGGGCGTAGCGTCCCAAGGAGGCGTGAATCACATCGCCCGGGGAAGCTATACCAAGGCCGGGGACATTCTCCGGATCGACATGGTCGTGCAGAACGCGGAGACAGGGGAGCCCGTCGCCACCCGAAGGGTCGAAGGGAAAGGCGAGGAGGCCATCTTCGCCATGGTGGACGAGCTGACGACATGGACCAAGGAGAGCTTGCGGCTCTCCGCGCAGCAGATCGCCGGCGACCTGGACAGGCGGATCGCGTCGGCGACGACCTCCTCTCCCGAAGCGTTCAAGTTCTATGCGGAAGGGCACGAGCTCTTCCGAGAGAGGGAATTTCAGCAGAGCATTGAATCTTTGGAAAAAGCCATCGCGCTCGATCCCGGGTTTGCCATGGCTTACAGGAAAATGGGCGTGGCTTGCGGCAATATCGGCAAAAGAGATGAACAGATCAAGTACCTGAAGAAAGCCCTGGAATTGAGCGACAGGCTCACAGACAGGGAAAGGCTCGTCATCCAGGGAAGCTATTTCGGTTCTTCAGAACCCACCTACGGACAAGCCATCGAAGCTTATGAGGAATTGGTCTCCCTTTATCCTGAGTCCGGCGAAGCCGTCACGGCCCATATCAATTTGGGGATTTTGTACTCGGCCACAGAAAATCTCGATAAAGCCATCGAACACACCGACGCGGGCATTAGGAGCGATAACGATTTTCGATCCTCCTACACCAATCAGGCCAGTTACCATATGACAAAAGGTGACTATTCAAAGGCCCAAAAAATACTCGCCGATACCATCAGCCGCTATCCGGATTATGTCGATGCGCACTGGATCCTGGCCAGAGTCTATGCCTTTCAGGGGCGATTCGATCAGGCTCTGGCCGAGGTCGACAGGACCGCGGCCATCGCCCCGACTTATACGAAAGCCCAGTTTTATCACATGATGTGGGACTTCGAGAAAGCGGAGGAGGGGTACAAAAAATGGCTGGATCAGGTCTCTCCAAGCACTCACTTGCAGGCCAGAGAGCGGCTCTCCTATTTGTATCGGACGCTGGGCAAGTTCGATGAAGCGAAGGATCAGATCCTCCTGGGTATCAAGGCGGCCGAAAGCCAGAAGAACGACGGGTACCTCGATGTGTTCAATTACCAGTTGGCTTACCTCAATCTTGTAGCTGGAAACCAGGATGAGGCAAGGGAAGCCGTGAAGAAAATCGGGATTACCGACTCTCTCGAGATGACTAATAGATTCTATGACCTGGAGCTTAGGGGCTGGATCCTCGCGGAAATGAGGGAATGGGACAAGGCCCGGAAAACGGCGGAAGAGATCAAAGGCCTGGTCGACGCGGGCCCGTTCAAAAAGAGGATCAGGCACTATGAGTTCGTGAGGGGCGTGATCGATCTTAAAACGAAGAAATATGCCGGCGCCATCGAGTCTTTTAAAAAGGCGGTGTCCCTGCTACCCCATCCGGTTGGATTCATAACGGATGACGGCCTCTATAGGTATTTCCTGGCTATGGCGTATCAAGAATCCGGCGATCTGCGGATGGCGAGAGAGGAATTCGAAGGGCTGGTCGGATTCATCCCCGGAAGGAATACCTACGGGGACCTCTACGCGGAGAGCTATTACAAACTGGGCCAGATCTACGAGCGCCTGGGGGACCGGGCCAAGGCCGTCGCGAACTACGAGAGATTCCTCGACCTGTGGAAAGACGCCGACCCGGGCCTCCCCGAAGTCGAGAGAGCCAGAACCAGCCTGTCGAAGCTGAGGACCTAGTCCAGCCCGATGAGCGTCGGCTTCCCCAGGCCCAGGTTCGCCAGAGGCTTCATCTGCGTGGCGGCGTCGCCCACGACCAGGTAGATCATCCGGCCGGGATCGATGTAGCGCCGGGCCAGCTCCTTGTGCTGGTCCAGGGTCAGGGCCTTGACGAACGCCTCCTGACGCTTGACATAATCGTCGGGGTAGCCGTACAGGGCGATGTCGTTGAGCATCCCCATCAGGCTGCCCAGGGTCTCGAAGCCCAGGGCGTTGGCCTTGATCAGGGCGGACTTGGTGAAGGCCAGGTCCTCCTCCGAGATCCCCTCCCGGTACTCGAGCATCAGGTCCCTGAAGATCTCGACGGATTCCTTGGTGGCCGTGCCCTGCACTTGGGACGAAGCGGCGAACACCCCGGCGTCCCCGTAGCCGGAGAATCCGGTCCGCGCGCCGTAGGTGTAGCCTTTCTCCTCCCGCAGGACCAGGTTCACGAAGCCGTTGAAGCTGCCGCCCAGCTTGTAGTTCATGACCGTGGCCGGGTGGAAGTCGGGGTCCTTGGGCGACAGCGCTGGATACCCGATGTAGATGACAGATTGCCTGGCGCCGGGCGTATCCACGAAATAGAGCTCGGAATTCGTCGGCGGTGCGGGAACGGCGTATTCGGGGAAGGCCACGTCCTTGGCCGCCCATTTCGTCTCCAGGGCCCTGAAAGCGGCCATCGCTTCGTCCTGGGAGATGTCGCCGACGACGGTGATGTGGCTGATC
>DSDX01000085.1 GCA_011048485.1 Candidatus Aminicenantota bacterium
ATCGTCCCGTTCTCGGTCAGCCGGTAGGGGAGCGCGACGTACGCTCCGTCGAACGAGTCCGAGGTGAGCGTCGCCGGATCGTGGCTGAGCTTCAGCGCCTGCCCGACGGGGCCGGGAATCCACTCGAACGAGCCGAGGGCGCCGACGATGAGCTCGCCGTCGTCGATGCAGATCGTTTTGTTCTCCATCACGTGCTTGAAGGCCAGGGCGTGCTGCATCGGCGCCGACAGGGCGGCGGTCCCGGGCCGCTTGTAGAACTCGGTCATGAGCCGGGCCCGCTCGGCGCTGATCGTGGGCTTGGCCTCGAGCGATCGCGTCCTCAGCTTCTTGATGCGTTCGGTCATGGTCATCCTCCGCGCCGGACCTCGAAGCCCGCCTCGCGGAAGGCGGCCTCGATGGCCGCGATCCGTTCCTCGGACGGAGCTTCGAATCTCCGGAATCGTCCTTCTTTGCCGATGCGGCGGGCCTTCTCCAGGCCCCCGGAATGATAGGGCAGGAGGTCGATCCGCTTGATCGCCTCGTGCGGGGCGAGCCAGGCGATGACCCGCCTGATGTTCTCGTCGCCGTCGTTGACGCCGGCGACGAGCGGGATGCGGACCCAGACCTCGGTCCGCCCCGCGGCCAGCTTCCCGAGGTTCTCGAGAATGGGCCCGTTGGGAACGCCCGTCGTCTCCCGGTGGCGGGCCTCGTCCATGACCTTGAGGTCGAACAGGACGAGGTCGGTCTTCGAGGCCAGCCGCTCGAGGGCGCCATTCGACGAGAAGCCGGCCGTGTCGACGGCCGTCCGCAGGCCCCGGGCCCGGCACCCGTCGAGGATGGCCTCGGCGAAGGCCGGCTGCACCGCCGGGTCGCCGCCGGAGAGCGTGACGCCCCCGCCCGATTGCTCGTAGAAGATCCGGTCCTTCTCGACCTCGGCCATGACGTCGTCGACGCTCATCTCGCGGCCGACGATCTGCATGGCGTCGTAGAGGCAGGCCTCGGCGCACTTGCCGCAGAGATCGCACTTGGAGCGGTCGACAACCACGGCCCCTTCGGCATCCTTGGCGATGGCGCCCGTGGGGCAGGCCGCGACGCAGGCGTAACAGCGGGCGCACCTGCCCGGCCAGTGCATCAGCTCGGGCCGGGGATCGACGCTCTCGGGGTTGTGGCACCAGAGGCAGCCCAGGGAGCAGCCCTTGAGGAAGACGGTGGTGCGGATGCCCGGCCCGTCATGGATGGAATAGCGTTTAATGTCGAAGACCCGCCCGCTCGGCGTCGTCGGCTTCCACCTGTCTCGAGGGCCCATGAGTATGCCTATAAAATATATTAATTCAATAAGATAGAATCATACATCGTTGGTAATATATCAGATATCAGCATTGAAATCAAGCTTTTTCTCCTATACTTTTCGGGCGAATTGGGGTAAAACGGAGCCCGATGCGCGAAAATCCGGCCTACGCCACGCGTTTCGTCCTGTCATCGAGGCTCGTCTCCGCCACTGAACCTCGATATGGGCATCCGGGACATCACCCTATCAAGGAGCCGAGATGACCGGGGACGAGATGACAGCCCCGGGGAAAGATAACAGACCCGCTCGGGCAGCCGTCCCGAGGACCGGTCTCATCCGGCGCCTTTACAGCGAGGAGCTCGAGGCCTGGAAGAGGCACTACCGACGCTATTTCAAGCACGCCGCCCGGGCGCTCGGGCTGGGCTTCGTCGCCGGTTTTCTCTATTTCATGATCTGGCCGGCCCGGGAGATGAAGGCCCTCGCCTTCGTCGTCCGGGCCCTCGAGGACATCCCGCTCGACGCTCCCCCTCTCGTCCTCGCCCTGACGCTCTTCACCCACAACGCCCGGGCTTCGGTGGTCGCGGTCGCGGCGGGCCTGGCGCCCTTCCTGTTCCTGCCCATCCTCGACCCGGTCATCAACGGCGGCGTGCTCGGGCTGCTCTGCTCCGTGTCCAAGCACCAGGGCCTCGACGTTCCCCGCCTCATCCTGACCCAGATCCTGCCCCACGGCGTTTTCGAGCTCACGGCCGTCCTCTACACGACGAGCCTGGGCCTCTACCTCTCGGCGGAGATGGGGAAGAAAGCGCTGGCCGCCTGGCGCGCCAGGACGCGGGCCCTGGCGGGGCCAGGGACGTCTCCCGACCCGGCGCCCCCTCAGCCGGCGCCCGTGGACTTCCTCGAGACGTATGACGAACGCGCGGCGGCCGAGCCCTGGGGCCCGGCCCGGAACATCGTCCGCTCGTTCGTCCTCGTCGTCCTGCCGCTTCTCTTCGTCGCCGCGGCGATCGAAGGGCTGATCACGCCGCTGCTCCGCTAGCCATCCCCCCGCCCGCTCACTTCACGGCGAACTTGTGGACCGTGACCGAACGGAAGGTCCGCCCCGGCTCCAGGATCGTCGACGGGAAGCCCGGCTGGTTGGGCGAGTCGGGGAAATGCTGCGTCTCGAGGCAGAATGCGGCGTGCTTCTGATAGGCCTGACCGCCCTTGCCGGCCACCGAGCCGTCCAAGAAGTTGCCGGTATAGAGCTGGAGACCGGGCTGGTCCGTCCAGACCTCCATGACCCGGCCGCTCTCGGCCTCCTCGACCCGGGCGGCCCTGGCCGCCGCTCCGCCGCCGCTCCTCAGGACGTAATTGTGGTCGTAGCCGCCCTCGACCAGGCCGATGCGCTCGCCGATGGCGTGCGGCGCCGTGAAGTCGAAGGGGGTCCCGGCCACGGGGACGATCTCGCCCGTCGGGATGAGATTGGCGGCCGAGTCGACGGCCGTGATGGCGTCGGCCTCGATCCGGAGCAGGTGGCCGAGGATGTCGCCCCGGCCCCCGCCCTTGAGATTCCAGTAGGCGTGGTTGGTCAGGTTGACGGGGGTCTTCGTATCGGTCGTCGCCTCGTAGCTGATCGTGAGCTCGTTCTCGTCGGTCAGCCCGTAGACGACCGCGACCTCAAGGTTGCCGGGAAAGCCTTCCTCCATGTCCCGGCTCAGGTAGGTCAGCCGGAGGCTCGGCCCGGGCGCGGCCGCGACCGGCTCGGCCTTCCAGACGACCTTGTCGAAGCCCCGGATGCCGCCGTGGAGCGTGTTGCCGTTGTTGTTCGCGGCCAGCTCGTAGGTGACCCCGTCCAGGACGAACCGGGCCTTGGCGATGCGGTTCGCGTAGCGGCCGATGACGGCCCCGAAGTAAGGGTGGACGCCGAGGTAGCCCTCGAGGTCGTCGAAACCGAGGGTGACGTCGGCCGCGCCCCCGTGCCGGTCCGGCGTCTTCAGCGACACCAGCGTGGCCCCGTAGGTCATGATCCGGGCCTCGAGGCCCGACGCGTTCCTGAGCGTATAGATGTCGACGGCCGTGCCGTCGGCCAGACGGCCGAAAAGCTCTCTCTTGAACGTCATCTCCGGACCTCCTCGCTCGCCGGGTTCCGCCTCCGGGCCTCCGGGCCCCTTCTTGCAGGCCTGCAGGCCGGCCGCCAAGGCCAGGGCGAGGACCGCGGACAGCGTCCATGTCGTCATTGATCTCATGTTCGCCTCGATACGTGGAATTCCCCTCTTACATATCTCATTCCGGCCCTTGTTTTCAACCGCGCCGCTCTGGATACCCCGCCTTTCACCCGGTGCCCCGGCAGGCCCCGGCTCGCACCGCGGGACCGGGAACGATTGACCCCGGAAGGTCCGTATGGTATCACATGGACACGGAAATGGTCGGCCAGGTCCTCAAGCACTACCGCATCGAGTCCCAGCTCGGCAAGGGCGGAATGGGCGTCGTCTACCGGGCCCGCGACACCCGCCTCGACCGCCTCGTGGCCCTCAAGATGATCACCCCGAGCCTGGTCGCGAATCCCGAACGACGGAGCCGTCTCCTTCTCGAGGCCCGCTCGGCCGCCGCCGTGTCCCATCCGGCCATCGCCCAGGTCTACGACATCGACGAGGTTGACGGGAACCTGTTCATCGCCATGGAGTACGTCGACGGCCGGACCGTCAGCCGTCTCATCGCCGAGGGCGAGCTCGACCTCATGGGCGCCCTCGAGATCTCCCTCCAGGTCGCCGAAGGCCTGGCCAAGGCCCATGACGCGGGCATCCTCCACCGGGACATCAAGTCCGACAACATCATGGTCACCCGCGACGGCCACGCCAAGCTCCTCGACTTCGGCCTGGCCAAGCTGGTCGAGGCTGGGAAGGACGAGCCCGTTTCGCCGGCCGAACTGTCCCGGACCCTGACCCGGGGCCGGGTCCACACCATCCCCGGGGCGGTCATGGGCACGCTCAGCTACATGAGCCCGGAACAGGCCCGCGGCAAGGAGCTCGACCGGCGCAGCGACATCTTCTCCCTCGGCACCGTCCTTTACGAAATGGTCACCTCGGAGCTGCCCTTCAAAGGCGAGACCCCCCTCGACACCATGCACGCCATCGCCTACGAGGAGGCCCGGCCGGTGACCATCGTCCGGCGGAACCTCACCCCCGAGCTCCACCGCATCGTCTTTCGCTGCCTCCGCAAGAACCCGGACGACCGCTACCCCGACGCCCGGGCCCTGGCCGCCGACCTCAAGCGCCTCAAACACGACCTCGAGACCGGCACGAAGACCCGGCTGCCGGTCGGGGACCGCCTGCGCAACTGGGTCGAATGGCTGAGGACCTCGTTCCCGGGCGGGTACAAGGGCATGGCCATCCTGGCCGGGGCCATCGCCCTGACCGTGCTGCTCGTGGCCGTGAACTTCAATTGGGGCGGGCTCATCGGCCCGGCGTTCATCGGGCTCTTCGTCTACCGGTTCATCCGCAACCGGAAGAAGCGCCTCATCGCGGCCTTCACGAAGAAGGTCAGCCGTTTCCCCGAGGTCCGCCTGGTCACTGTCCGGGACGACCGCGTGATCGTGGCCGTGGACAAGGCTCCCGCCAAGGTCTTCATCCGCATCACCGCCCTCGTCGACGATCTCAACAAGAGCCTGTTCTTCGGAAAGGATATCAAGGCCGAGATCCGGACCGATATCACCGACGACGAGGCCAAGACCATGCTGACCCAGGTGGGGGTCGCCTACGCCCGTGATGACGACAGCGGCGGTCCCGCGAAAAAGTCCCGCGGGGCCTAGCCCGGGGCCTTCCTCTTCTTCCGGCGGGCCCTTAGACCTCGCCCCACCTGGTCCTCAGGCGCGTCAGCTCGGCGCCCGTCGCCGCGTTGACGATCTGATGGAGGAACGCGGGCCCGCGGCCGTCGTCCGGGAGTCGCTCGACGGCCGACAGGACTTCCTCGCCGTAGAAGGTCTCGGCCCGGTAGGAGACTTCGATCTCGACCGGCCGGAGGGACATCAGGACGTCCCGCGGGACGGGCTCTAACGCCCAGTGGACGTAGACCGCGTTGTTGACGTGCCGGTTCCAATCGAGATCGGCGGAACCGACCCGGAACCGGAGCTCCGACTGGCGCTCGGACAGGACGGGCAGGGAGTCGAACGGATCGTCCAGGGCCCGCTTGTCGACCGCGTAGGCGATGTCGATGACGTCGTCGACCTTGCGCGGCTGTTTGCGCTCGAGCTCCAAGACCATCCAGGAGCTGGTCGCCGAGAGGATCGCTCCGCCGGTGCCGTCGGCGGCCTCGAAATCGCGGGTGGCGAAATAGCCGCTTTTCCCGGACGGCCAGGTCGTGATCTCGAGCCGGGTCCCCATGGCCGGGTAGCGATAGACGAGAACATGGTAGCGCGACAGGACCCAGGTCATCCCGCGCTTGACGAGATCGAGGACCGAAAGCCCCAGCCGGCCGGCGTGCTCCCCGGCGGCGTCCTGGAGGTAGTTGAGGAGGCTCGTCGTCCTGGCCAGGCCCCGGATGTCGGTCTCGTAGGTGTGGACGGCGTATTCTTTGCGGAAGACGAGATCGGTCATGCGGGCATTATACAACAACCTCGAACGGGCCGGCCGGGCGCCGCAGGGAGCCGGGCCCCGTCAACCGGGGCGTTCCGCGGCCGCGGTCAGCTCTTTCCCTCGAAGACGAACTCGTGGTCGACGAGGCAACTGTAGTTGCTCGACGTCATCTGGACCTTTTGGGGGCTTTCGAGGCCGATGCAGAGACGATAGGTCTTTCCGGCCTCGAAGGCCTTTCCCTTATCGGGCTTCATGGCCACGGTGTAGAACGGGCCCCCGACCCGGGTCGTCCTGAACCAGCCCTGGGCGATAGGCTCGTTGCCGTCGAGGACCAGGTGATAAAGCTGGTTCCACTTGAACTCGATCCGGATCCGGAATTCGATCTCGGCCGGCGAGGCCCGGATGACGTCGACGTAGCCCTCCTGGACGTTCGCGCCGTGGTAATAGGTCAGCCGCGGCGTCGATTTGTAGGTGGAGGAGCAGGCGGCCACAAGGACCAGGGCGACGACGAGAGCGGCAGGCTTGTTCCATCGCACGTTCATTTGAGGTCTCCTTTCAAAGAACGGCTTCGGGGATCACGACGCGGGCCCCGGTCCGGATGGACTCGAAGCAGGCGTCGATCGCGCGCATGTTGTGCCAGGCGTCCGACGCGGGCTGGCGCGGCGGGGCCTTCCCGAGAACGGCGGCCCCGAAATCGTCGATCATCAAGGCGTACATGTCGGCCTTCGGCACGGGCACCTCGTCCCTGGCGTCGCCACGGACGATCTCGATGGCGACGTCGGAGTCCTTGGCCGAGAAGGCCCGCCCCAGGCGCAGGAGGCCCTTCGTTCCGACGACGACGAGGCGGCTCTGGAACTGGCTCTCGAAGCTCGCGTCGCACTGGGCGAAACGGCCGCCGGGGAACTCGAGCAGCGCGGCGGTCGTCATGTCGATGCCCGTCTCCGGATCGACGCGGGCGGCGGCAAACGCGGACAGCGGTTCGGCCCCGAGGACGAGCCGGGCGGCGCTGATCGCGTAGCATCCGACGTCGTAGAGGGCCCCTCCGCCCTGGGCCGGGGACCAGCGGTAGTTCGAGCCCTCGCGGGCGAACAAGAAAGTGAAGGACGAGTAGACGGAGCGAACGTCGCCGATCCCGCCCTGGCCGATGATCTCCAGGGCCTTCCCGATCTGGGGGTGGAACTTGTACATGAAGCCTTCCGCGAGCAGGACGCCGCGCTCGTCGGCCGCCTGGATCATGGCCCGGACCTCGGACGCGTCGAGGGCCATGGGCTTCTCGCAGAGGACGTGCTTGCCGCAGCGCAGGGCCCGGATGGACCATTCGGCGTGGAGGTCGTTCGGGAGCGGGTTGTAGACGGCGTCTATCTCCGGGTCCGCGACGAGGTCCTGGTAGGTCCGATGCGCCCTTCGGAACCCGAACCGCCGGGCCCAGTCCTCGGCCCGGGCCTGGTCCCGCGAGGCGATCGCTCCCAGGGCTCCTGTCCGGGACCGGGCGACGGCCGGGATGAAGGCCTTTTCGGCGATACTGGCGCACCCCAGGATGCCCCAACTGACCTTGCGGACCATGGTGGCCTCTCTCCCCTCCTCGCGGCCCCCCTCTATATTAGCATCTTTCATGCCAACGGGCCCGCCGGGCGGGCCGGCGCTCGACGGCCTGGGCTGTCCTTTATCGCGTCCACGAGGCTGTCCCTCCGGAGGACAGCCTCGCGGCCCCACCGCCGGCCCGCGGATCCCGTCCGGATCAGATCTTCTGCAGCTTCTTGACAAAGGCTGGGTCGACGCCGCAGCCGAGGCCGGGCTTCTCGGGCAGGGTCAGCGTCCCGGCCTCGACCTTGATCCCGTCGATGATGGGGTCGATCTCGTGCTCGGAGTTCCCGTCGAGGTCGGCGTAGACGATGTTGGCCTGCGAGGCCACGACGTGGGCGGCCGCGGTCAGGGCCAGGCGCGTCTCCAGCATGCAGCCGACCATGCAGCGCATGTTGGCCGCGTCGGCGATGTGGGCGATACGGATGGAATTGAGCAAGCCGCCGGCTTTCATGACCTTGATGTTGAGCGAATCGCAGGCCTCGGCCCGGATGAGGGCGATCGCGTCGGCCGGACCGTAGAGGGACTCGTCGGCCATGATGGAGATCGGGCTCTGGGCCCGGACGGCCCTCATGCCGTCGTGGTCCGAGTCCCGGACGGGCTGTTCGCAGAACTCGACGGCCAGGGGCTCCATCTTGCGCAGGGCGTAGATCGCCTGGGGGACGGTCCAGCCCTGGTTGGCGTCGATGCGGATGGCCACCTTCGGCCCGATGGCCCGGCGGATGGCCGTGAGCCGGGCCACGTCCTCGTCGGGGTCGAGGCCGACCTTGACCTTGAGGTTCTTGTAGCCCATGTCGGCGTATCTCTTGGATTCGGTGGTCATCTTCTCGATCGTGTCGAGGCTGGTCGTGATGTCGGTCTCGAAGACGCTCTTCGTCCCGCCGAGGAGTCGGAAGAGGGGCAGCCCGGCGACCTGGCCGAGGATGTCGTGGAAGGCCATGTCGAAGGCGGCTACGGCGCTGGGGTTGGCGTGGACGAGGGGGCCGATCCGGCGGAGGAGGTCGTCGACGGCCAGGGGGTCCCGGCCGACGACCATGTCGCGGATGGCCCGGGCGGCGGCGGCGTTGGTGGCCTGGGTCTCGCCGGTGATGGGCGGGAAGGGGCAGGCCTCGCCGAGGCCGACGACGCCCTGGTCGGTGCGGACGCGGACGAGGAGGTCGGTGGCGGCCGACATCTCACCGATGGCGATCCGGAAGGGGGACGTGAGCGGGATGTCGAAGAGAAAGATCTCGACGTCGGTGACCTTGAGCTTGGGCGCGGCGGCGCGGGCGATCTCGAGAGCGTTCGCGGGCAGGGCGTAGGCCTTGTGGCCGGCGGCCAGGGCGCCGAGCCCGAACATCTTGAGGAAATCCTTGCGGGACAGGCTCATCGTGCCTCCTCGTAACGTGGGATCCGTGTCGGCCCCCATTCTATCGGCCGGGCGGCCCGCTTTTCAAGCGTCTTCTCCGAACGTCTCACGCGCGCTCGTCCGGGGGGCGGTCGCCCCGGGCCAGGGAGGCGAAAACGCCGGCGACGCACAGGGCCGCGAAGAAGGCGTAGATGAACCGGACGCTGCGCAGAAAGAGCGGGTAGACGGCCGGCTCGATGGGCACGCGGCCCATGAACAGGGCGAAGACCATCATGGCGATGCCGGCGCTCATCA
>DSDX01000083.1 GCA_011048485.1 Candidatus Aminicenantota bacterium
CAGGGAAGGCGAGGAGCTCTTCCGAGAGATCCGCGACGTCGGGGTCCTGGAGAACGCCGTACTCGTTTTCGGCCAGATGAACGAACCCCCGGGGGCCCGGTTCCGCGTCGGACACGCGGCCCTGACCATGGCGGAACACTTCCGCGACGAGGAGAAGCAGGACGTCCTGCTCCTCATCGATAATATCTTCCGGTTCATCCAGGCCGGCGCCGAGGTCTCCGGGCTCATGGGCCAGATCCCCTCGCGGGTCGGCTATCAGCCGACCCTGGCCTCGGAACTGGCCGAGCTCGAGGAAAGGATCTGCAGCACGCGGCGGGGCGCCATCACCTCGGTCCAAGCGGTCTATGTGCCCGCCGACGACTTCACCGACCCCGCGGCTGTCCACACGTTCGGCCATCTTTCGGCCTCCATCGTCCTCTCGCGGAAGAGGGCCAGCCAGGGGCTCTACCCGGCCATCGACCCCTTGCGATCCCGTTCGAAGATGCTATCGCCGCATGTCGTCGGGGAAGACCACTACCGGATCGCCCGGGACATCCGGAAGACGCTAGCCGAGTACGAGGAGCTGAAGGACATCATCGCCATGCTGGGCATGGAAGAGCTCTCCAAGGACGACCAAAAGACGGTCCACAGGGCCCGGCGGCTGGAGAGGTTCCTGACCCAGCCGTTCTTCACGACCGAGGAGTTCACCGGCCACGCGGGCAAGGCCGTTTCCCGCGATGACGCCCTGGAGGGGTGCCGCCGGATCCTGGACGATGAGTTCTCCGACCGCCCCGAACGGGCCCTCTACATGATCGGGACCGTGGATGAGGTGAGAGATTGAAGCTCAAAGTCCTGCTCCCGGAAGGCATCTTCCTCGACGCGGAGGTCAGCCGGGTCGCGGCCGAGGCCGAGAACGGCGCTTTCGTCATCCTCCCTCGCCATGTCGACTGGGTGACCGCCCTCGTTCCCGGGATCCTCTCCTATGACGCCGGCGGGGAAGAGGCGTTCCTGGCCGTGGACGAGGGCGTCCTGGTGAAATGCGGCCCCGAGGTGCTGGTCTCCACGCGGAACGCCGTCGGGGGCGAAAGCCTGGGCCGTCTGAGGCGGACGGTCGACGGGACCTTCCGGCAGATCGACGAGCGGGAGAGGAAGGCCCGTTCCATCCTGGCCCGCTTCGAAGCCGATTTCATCCGCAGGTTCATCGAGATCGAGCGCTATGACTGACGACAAGGATCCCCGCAACGGGCACCGGCGCGAGTTCGCGGCCGCGGTCGGCCGCCGGGAGGTCCGCAAGCTCCGGGCCAGGAAGTCCGCCGGGAAGGGGGTTTGGTTCGGGCTGGGCATGTTCGGGCTGGTGGGCTGGACCGTGTCGATCCCTGTCCTGATCGGCATCGCCATCGGGGTCTGGATCGACGCCCGCTGGCCCGGCCCCGTTTCTTGGACCTTGGTCCTTCTCTTCCTCGGCGTCGTCGTGGGGTGCCTGAACGCCTGGTACTGGGTTTCGCGGGAGAGGTCGAGGATCGAAAAGGACGATAACGATGATGAATGAGATCGGGAAGGGCGTCTGCTTCGCCCTCTTGGGCGCGGGGATCGGATCTCTCTATTTCGGGGGCCTGTGGTGGACGGTGAGGAGGCTGCCGCGGTCGGGGCGACCCCAACTCCTGGCCCTGGGCAGTTTCCTGGCCCGCGCCGGACTGGCCCTGGCCGGGCTCATGTTCGTCGCGAGGTCAGGACGCTGGCAGGACCTTGCCGCGGCTTTCCTCGGGCTGATGGCCGTCCGCTGGATCCTCCTCGGGCGTTGGGGTCTCGGACGTGGGGGAAAGATCCCTTCGAAAGGCTCGCGGTATGAATATCAGCCCTGACGCGACCATCTTCTGGCAGTGGGGACCGGTCTCCTTAAACGCCACGATCGTCTTCACCTGGCTGGTCATGGGCCTCCTGGTCCTGCTGTCCTGGCTCATCACGAGAAACCTGTCCGTCGAGTCGGGCTTGACCCGACGGCAAATGATGCTGGAGACCATCGTCTCCGCGATTAGGAAGCAGATCCGCGAGATCACCGGCCGCGATCCGGACGACTATCTGCCCTTCCTCGGGACCCTTTTTCTGTTCATTTCCTTGTCCAATTTCCTGGCGATCGTGCCCGGCTACCAGCCCCCTACCGGCTCCCTGACCACGACCTCGGCCCTGGCGGTTTGCGTGTTCTTCGCCGTGCCCGCCTTCGGGATCGCCAAGGACGGCGTCGGAAGGTATCTCCGGCACTATATCCGGCCCTCGGTCTTCATGCTGCCCTTCCACGTCATCGGGGAGCTCTCCCGGACCCTGGCCCTGGCCGTCCGCCTCTTCGGCAACGTCATGAGCGGGACCTTGATCGCGGGCCTGCTGCTCTCGGTCGCCCCGCTTTTCCTGCCCGTCCTCATGCAGGCGCTCGGGCTGCTCATCGGGCAGATCCAAGCCTACATCTTCGCCATTTTAGCGACCGTGTATATCGCCTCGGCCAGCCGTGCCCGCGAGGGCGGGGCCCCGAAGGCCGGGGGCCAACCAACGGAAGGAGGATGAGATGGAGAGCGTCAATCTCATCGGCATGATATCCATCATTACCGCCGGGCTGACCATCGCCATCGGATCGATCGGTCCGGCCCTAGGGGAGGCCAGGGCTTTGGCCCAGGCCCTGAGTTCCCTGGCCCAACAGCCCGACGAGGCCAACGCCATCACCCGGACCCTGTTCGTGGGCCTGGCCATGGTCGAGTCCACGGCCATCTATTGCTTCGTCGTGTCTATCATCCTGATCTTCGCCAACCCCTTCTGGAACCATGTCGTCAAGGGCGGAGGGTAAGCCTTGGCCATCGACCTGTTCACACTCATCGCCCAGATCGTCAATTTCATCATCCTGGTCCTGCTCCTGAGGCACTTTCTCTTCCGGCGGATCGTCCGGGTCATGGACGAGAGGGAGGAGGCGATCGCCCGCCGGGTCGAGGAGGCTCGCCGGAGCAAGGAGGCGGCGGAGAAGGAGGAAAGATCGTATTGGGACAAGCGCCGGGAGCTCGACGTGAAGGAGAGCGAGCTCATGTCGCGGGCCCAAGGCGAAGCAGAGGAAATGAAGGCGACGCTTTTCCGCGAGGCCCGCGAGGATGTCGACCGGAGCCAGAAGCACTGGCGGGAATCGCTCCAGGCCCAGAAGGAGGCCTTCCTCCGCGACCTCCGCCTGCGGACCGGGGAGCAGGTCTTCGAAACGGCCCGCCGGGTTCTGAAGGACCTCGCCGACGAGGACCTCGAGCGGCGGGTCGTGGAGGTCTTCCTCAAGCGGCTCGGAAGCCTGGACGGGGAGAAAAAGAGGGAGATCAAAGAGGCCTTCGAGAGCTCGAAGCGCGACGTCAACGTCGTCAGCCGCTTCGAGATCCCCGAGAAGCTGAAGCAGAAGACGGTGAAGGCGGTGAAAGACCTCACCGATGACGAGGCCCGGGTGAGGTTCAGGACGGCGGAAGGACTCCTCGGAGGGATCGAGCTCGAGGTCCGGGACAGGAAGATCGCCTGGGAGATCGAAGATTACCTGGGGGACCTGACGGAAAAGATGGCCGAGGCCTTCGAGCAGAGGATCTCCGAGGAGGAAGCCGAGGAGAAGCGAGTCGAAGAAGGGGCGTCCGGCCAGGCCGGCGACGAGGCCGGATGAGCGCGAACGAAGATGAGCCGGGATAACGCGAGCCGCCGCGAACTCGACAAGGTCCTGGAGTCGGCTTTCGCCGATCTTGGCGGCCTCATCGGGAAATATCGCCACGGGCTCGAGGTCCGGGAGCTTGGCCGGGTCTGGAACGTGAGCCGGGGGATCGCCAGGATCAGGGGGCTCCCTGAGGTCCGCTACGAGGAGTTGGTCCGCTTCCCCGGCGGCAAAATGGGGATCGCCTTCAACCTCGACCCGGAGGATGTCGCCGCCGTCCTCATCGACGAGCACGAGGCCATCCGGGCGGGCCAGTCGGTCCGCAGGACCTTCCGGATCATGGACGTCCCCGTAGGGGAAGGGCTCGTGGGCCGAATCGTCGACGCCCTGGGCCGTCCGGTCGACGGGAAGGGCTCCGTCCGGACGTCGGCGCGGTTCTCCGTCGAGCGGCCCGCCCCGGCGATCATCGACAGGGCTCCAGTGTCCGTCCCCCTCCAGACAGGGATCCAATCCGTGGACGCCTTGATCCCCATCGGGCGGGGCCAGAGGGAACTCATCCTCGGAGACCGCCAGATCGGAAAGACGGCCATCGCCATCGACACGATGATCAACCAGAGGGACGAAGATGTGGTCTGCATCTATTGCGCTATCGGCCAGGAGAACTCCTCTGTCGCCAAGGTCGTAGCCGATCTCCGGAAACACGACGTCCTCCGCAATACGATCGTCGTGGTCGCGACGGGCGACGACCCGCCGGGACAGAACTACATCGCCCCCTACGCCGCGACCTCGATGGGCGAGTACTTCATGGAGAAGGGCCGGGACGTCCTCGTCGTCTACGATGACCTGACCAAGCACGCCCGGTCCTATCGCGAGCTATCGCTGTTGCTGCGGCGGCCTCCGGCCAGGGAGGCCTATCCGGGGGACATCTTCTACATCCACTCACGCCTCCTCGAGCGGGCCACCCGGCTGAAGGACGCGCTCGGCGGGGGGTCGCTGACCGCCCTGCCCATCATCGAAACCCAGGCCCAGAACATCGCCGCCTACATCCCGACCAATCTCGTCTCCATCACCGACGGACAGATCTACCTGTCCCCGAGGCTGTTCGGGGAGGGCGTCCTCCCGGCCATCGACATAGGGAAGTCGGTCTCGCGCGTCGGAGGAAAGACCCAGCTTCCGGCCTACCGGGCCGTGGCCGGGGACCTCCGCCTGGCCCATTCGCAGTTCGAGGAGCTCGAGACCTTCTCCCGTTTCGGGGCCCGTCTCGACGAGGACACCCGGAAGACCCTAGAGAGGGGTCGGCGAGTGCGGGAGGTCCTGAAACAGGACCAGTATCAGCCTCTCCCCGTGGCCGAGCAGATCGCGGTCATGGTCGCCGTCACCGAAGGAGTGCTGGACGGCGTCCCCCTGGACCGGGTGAGGGAGATCAAAGGCAGGATCCGAAGCCGGATGCGCGGCGAGCTCCCCGGCGCGGCCGAAAGGATCGAAAAGGGGAAGCCGCTCGGAGATGAGGACAGGAAAGCCATGGTCGATATGGCCAGGGATATCGTCGAAAGCAAAGCGTGAGCGCGGGGGGACGGGGTATGGAACAGCTTCAGGCACTGAGACGGAAGATCGACAGTGCGGAGGACCTCCAATCCGTGGTCAGGACGATGAAGACCCTGGCCGCGGTGAACATCCGGGAGTACGAGAAGGCCGTGGAATCGCTGAGGCAGTACAGCCGAACCGTCGAACTGGGGCTCCAGGTCCTGATGCGCGACGCGGGCCCGGAGGCAATGAAACCCTGGGACAGAGAGGAGACACGGATCGGAGCCGTCGTCTTCGGCTCCGACCAGGGCATGGTCGGCCAATTCAACGATCAGATCGTCGCCTTCGCCGTCGAGGCCATGGACGGATCGGGCATCCCCCGCGGGAACCGCCATGTGATGGCCATCGGCGAGCGGGTGACGGCCCGGCTGGAGGACGCCGGGCACCGAGTGGAGGAGGAGGTGTCCCTGTTCGATTTCATAATGGACTTGACCTCCGTCGTCCAGAACATCCTGGTCAAGATCGACGAATGGCGCATCGGGAAGGACATCGGCAGGATCAGGATCTTCTTCAACCGGACCTCCTCCGAGGCCTCGTATGAGCCCGCCGTGACCGACCTCCTGCCCCTGGACATGGACTGGCTCCGCGGCCTGGAGACGAAACCCTGGCCCACCCGGGTCCTGCCCGCCTACAGCATGGGCTGGAAGCCGCTCTTCTCCTCGCTCCTGCGCCAATATTTCTTCGTCACCCTCTACCGGGCCACCGTCGAATCCCTGGCCGGGGAGAACGCGAGCCGCCTGGCCGCGATGCAGGTCGCCGAGAAGAACATCGAGGAGCGGCTCGAAGAGCTCAACGCCAAATACCAGCACCGCCGCCAGGAGGCCGTCACCGCGGAGCTCCTGGACATCGTCTCGGGCTTCGAAGTATTATCGGAATCGGGCGACCGATGAAAAAACTCATTTTCCGCTGGAACGAGCTCAAGTCGACCTTCTGGTTCTTCCCCGTCCTGATCATCCTCGTCGCCGTCGGCCTGGCCCTCGCCTTCGTGTTCCTGGACAGCCGGATCGGGGTCGCGCGGACGGGGATAGGCCGCTATCTCTTCGTCGGCAGCGCCGATTCGGCCCGGAGCGTTCTCACGACCATCTCCGGGGCCATGATCGGCGTCGCCGGTACGGTGTTCTCCATCACCCTGGTCGCCCTGACCCTGGCCTCGTCGCAATTCGGGCCGAGGCTGATCAGGAATTTCATGTACGACCGGCTCAACCAGGTCGTGCTCGGATCGTACATCGCCACCTACATGTACTGCCTCATCGTCCTGAACACAATCAAGGCCGGAGAGCAGTCCGTCTTCGTCCCGTCGGTGTCCGTCCTCCTGGCCCTCCTGGCCGCCGCGGCCAACATCGTCCTCCTCATCGTCTTCATCCATCACATCGCCATGAGCATCCAGGCCGACAACGTCATCTCGGACATCTCGGGAGCGCTGTCCAGGAACCTGAAGACGCTGTTCCCCGAGATCATGGGCGACGAGGCGGACGACGACAAGGAACATGACGAGCGCGCCGCCAGAGCGGCCTTCAAGGTGAAGCGGCCTCTCCTGGCCTCGCGGAGCGGCTATCTCCAGTACGTCGACGCCGGCGCCTTGATCGGACAGGCCGCCAAGCGGGACCTGCTGATCGAGCTCGATTTCCGCCCCGGGGACTATCTGGTCTACGGCGTCGCCATCGGAACGGTCTACGCCCGCGAGGCCTTGGACGAGGGCGCGATCGACGACCTGCAGGACCGGTTCATCGTGGGCCGGACCCGGACCCACCAGCAGGACGCCGAACACACCATCCACCAGATGGTCGAGATCGCCGTCCGGGCCCTGTCGCCGGGGGTCAACGACCCCTATACGGCCATCGCCTGCGTCGACAATCTCACCATGACGATGGCGCACCTGTCCCGGGTCCGGTTCCCGTCCAAGTACCGCTACGACGAGGAGGGCAAGTTGAGGGTCATCGCCGACGCCCTCACCTACGAGGGGATGCTCGACGCGGCCTTCAACCAGATCAGGCAATTCTCGGGGGGGGCCCCGGCCGTGACCATCCGGTTGATGGAGGCCCTGATCACGATCAACAAGTTCGTGAAGCGGCCGGACCACAAGAGGGCCGTCCGCAAGCACGCCGCCATGGTCCTGAACATGGCCAGGAAGACGTTCACCGAGACGAACGACATCGAGGACCTCGAGGACAGAAGCAAGCTCATCCTGGGCCAGGGCGCATGAGCCGCCCGGCCGGGAGCCCTACTTGATGAGATAGAAAGACCGCGGGTAGCCGTCGATCCAGCGGCAGCCGTCCTTGGTGAAGACCCCGCCGTCCTCGAGGCCCAGCGTGACCTTGGCCCCGCCCCATTCGGGAACGGTGTGCGAGCAATTGAGCTCGATGGCGTAGCACGTGTTCTCGTAGAGGGGGTAGTCGCCCTGGACGGGGACGCCTTCCTGGGCCTCGACCAGGCCCATGGTCGGGCCGGCGGCGTGGCCGTGGATGCCCAGCGGATGGGTGTAGATGCGGCCCTCGATGCCCTCGGCCCGGGCCTTCGCCAGGGCCGCGAGGTAGATCTCGTTGCCGGTCCGGCCGGCCCGGAACTCGTCCATGAAGATCTCCTGGAGGCGGTTGCCGCGCCGCAGGACCTCCTTGAGCCCGGCCGGGGCGTCCTCTTCATCAAGCCTCAGGACATAGGCGTTGTGCTGGGTGTCCGTGGACAGGCCCAGGTAGGAGATGCCGATGTCGCAATGCAGGACGTCGCCCCGCCGGATGGTCCGGTCGCCCTTGCCGTACCGCTCCGCGTCCTGCGGCGACCGCTGGATGCTGATGGACGGCTGGAACCAGGTCCCGACGCCCAGGTCCGTGAACTTCTGCCGGATCCACCAGACGACGTCCTCGGTCGTCGTCACGTCGGGGACGATGACCCGGTTGGAGAAGAACTCGGCGATGACGTCGTGGGCGATGCCGTTGAGGTGGCGGTAGACGCTGAGCTCCATCGGGCTGCGTGTCTCGAGCCAGCCGATGCAGAGGTTCTCGGCCGAGACGATCTTCTTCCGGTCAGCCGGGTCGAGGGCCTTCTCGAGCTCCCGAAACAGCCCGACGCTCAGCCCATCGCCGAAAGCCCAGTGCTCGGAGATGTTGAGCCCGATCTTATTCGGCTTGTGCTCCCGGATGTAGGCGGCCACGGTCTCGAACTGGCCCTTCCAGCCCTTGGAGCGGTCCTTGAAGATGGCCTCATAGAGGCGCCCGGCCGATCCTGTCCCGTGCCAGTTGGCCGTCAGCTTCTTGAACCCGCCGGGACCGCGATCGTGGAAGATGAGGATGGACAGCCGCCGGGCGTTCATGGCCGGCTCGGAGACCATGGACATATAGACCGGGTCCTCGTTGTATTCGCGGTTGATCACCAGCCAGAGGTCGATCCCCTCGCGTCTCATGACCATGGGGACGATGTTGTCCAGGCGCCACGCGAGCCAGCCGTTGACGAGCGCCGCCCGCTCCCGCTCCGGCAGGATGTTGTCGAGGTCCCGGGCCCCGGCCATTTGCCAGGTGCGGCTCTGGGGCGCGGCGGCGACGGCCAAGGCGGCGACGATGGTGACGAGGACGACAGCGAGAACAAGCCTTCTCATGGGCATCCCTCCATTCGTGGTCTTCGGGGAAGACCCTACTCTAAAGAAGGCCCGCCGGCCTGTCAACCGCTCCGGCGGCGTTCTCCTCAGCCGAAAGCGTTCAAATGAACGAACTTCTCGAAGGCCAGGCGCTCGGGCCTCGTCGTTTCCGCCTTGAGCTGATCGTCCGACAGGACGGCGCTGGCCGTCTCCGCGCGCTTCCCGATCAGGATGAGGGTGATGACCTGATAGTCC
>DSDX01000086.1 GCA_011048485.1 Candidatus Aminicenantota bacterium
ACGACGTCCTCGACGTCAACGTCATCCTCATCGTCCAGAAGAACAGGAACAAGGCGGAGATCAACGTCCGGGCCAAGGGCGGCAGCCTCGTCGTCGCCGAGGAGACTATGGACATGATGGACTCCCTGAACCTGGCCTTCGACACCTTGGAGAAGAGGGTCCGCAAGGAACGGGCCAAGTGGCGCGAGAAGAAGCGGCGGGTCGGCCGGGAGAGGAAAACCCTGGCCCCGGCCGTCGAGGCGGCCCCGGAGCCCGAGAAGAGGGTCATCCGGGCCAGCCATTTCTCCCTCAAGCCCATGTCGGTCGAGGAGGCCATCGTCCAGCTCGATCTCCGGAACAAGGAGGTGTTCATGTTCCGGAGGGAGGGCGGCCAGGGTTGGGCCGCGGTCTACCGGCGCAAGGACGGCAACTACGGACTCGTCGAGCCCGCCTGACGGGCGAGGGAATCCCATGAAGATCCACGAATTCCTCGACGAAGGGCTGGTCATGCCCCGCCTGGCGTCCCGGGACCGGTCCGGCGTCCTGCGCGAGATGTCGGCCACGCTCGAGGCCAGGCACGGGGCCGGCATCGACGGCGGCCTCCTGGACAAGCTCTTGAAACGGGAGGAGCTCGGCACGACCGCCATCGGCAAGGGCGTCGCCGTGCCGCACTGCCGGGCCAAAGGCCTCAAGACCCCGGCCCTGATGCTCGGGCTCTCGCCCGACGGGGTCGCCTTCGAGGCCGCCGACGGCAAGCCGTCGCACGTTTTTTTCCTGCTCGTCTCGCCCGAGGACAACCCGGGCTCGGGCCTGCGGCTGCTGGCCGCGATCGCCGGGCTCGTCCGAAGGTCCCGGTCCCTTTCGTCGAGGCTGCTCAAGGCCGCGACGCCGGGCGACGTCATCGAGGCCCTGCGCGCCGAGGAGGACAAGGCCCATGACTGACGAGCCGTCCCCCGGCCGTCCCGAGGCCGCCGAGCAGACGACGATCTCGGCCGGCTTCCTGAGGATCTTCGGCCTGGGGACGCTCATCATCGGCGACAGCGGCGTCGGCAAGAGTGAGAGCAGCCTCGAGCTCATCGCCAGGGGCCACCAGCTCATCGCCGACGACGTCGTCGAGATCCGGGCGGACCCCAAACGGGGGCTGGTCGGCTCCGCCCCGCCCCTGAGCCGCAATTTCATGGAGATCCGGGGCCTCGGGATCATTAACATCAGGGCCATCTTCGGGCCCCGGTCGATCGCCCGCAGGGCGCGCGTGGACCTGGTCATCCGGCTCAAGAAATGGAGGCGGGGCTACACGGTCGACCGCCTCGGGCTTAAGCCGGGGGACGACATGGCCATCCTGGGGCGCAAGATCCCCCAGCTGGCCATCCCCGTCGCGGCTGGGCGCAACATCGCCACCCTGATCGAGGTCGCCTGCCGGGTCCACATCCTGCGCTTGAAGGGCTACAGCGCGCCGGACGAGATCATCCGCCGGCTCGACCGGGCCCTGAGTTAAACGGCGCCATGAAGCCCCCCGCCAAGGACAACCGCTTCCTGATCATCACGGGCCTGTCGGGCTCGGGCAAGACGGTGGTCAGCCGGGCGCTCGAGGATTTCGGCTACTACTGCATGGACAACCTGCCGGCCAAGCTCATCGTGAGCTTCATCGACCTCTGGCTCAGGAAGAAGGTCGAGGTCGACCGGACGGCCCTGGTCATGGACATCCGGGAGCCCCGGTTCCTATCCGACTTTCCCGCCGTCTTCCGGGACATCCGGAAGAAGGTGCCCGTCCGGCTGGTCTTCCTCGAGGCCTCGGACGAGGCCCTGGCCAAGCGCTTCAACGAGACGCGGCGGCCCCACCCCCTGACCCCGCGCAGGCCGGTCCTGGCGGGCGTCCGCCTCGAGCGCAAGAGGCTCCTGCCCATCCGCCGCCTGGCCGACGAGATCGTCGACACGTCCGGTCTCAACATCTACCAGCTCAAGGACGTCATCGCGGAGAGGATCCTGCGGCGGAAGCGGCCGCGGGCCCAGGTCGTCGTGACCAGCTTCGGCTACAAGCACGGATTGCCCCTCGAATCGGACATCGTCATCGACACCCGGCTCCTGCCGAACCCTTTCTACGTCGACCGGCTGAGGGACAGGACGGGCAAGGCCCCGAGCGTCCGGGCGTACGTCCTCGCGTCGCCGGGCACGCGGACCTTCCTGGGCCGCCTGTTCCGGCTCGTCGATTACATGCTGCCCCGCTTCGCCCGGGAGGGCAAGACCTCGGTCGCCATCGCCATCGGCTGCACGGGCGGCCGGCACCGCTCCGTCGTCATCGCGGAGGAGCTCAAGAACCACCTCAAAGCCGGCCCCTGCGGCGTCAAGATTTATCACCGGGACCTTTATAAATAGCCGGCTTTGTCATACAATAGCGCTCTGTCCGGGAGAGCGTGATCCATGATCGGAGGCATCATCGTCTGCCATGGCCGCATGGCCGAGGAGCTGCTGAACGCCCTGTCCATCATCCTCGGCGAGGCGCCCAACATCGAGGCCATCTCGATCGGCTGGTACGACGACGTCGAGGATTCGAAGAAGAGGATCAATCAGAGCCTCAAGCGGGTCGACCAGAAGAGCGGCGTCGTCATCTTCACCGACATGTTCGGCGGCACGCCCTCGAACCTGAGCTTCAGCTTCTACAAGGAGAACAGCGTCGAGATCGTCACCGGCGTCAACCTGCCGATGCTCATCAAGTTCGTCTCCCTCCAGCGGGCCAACAAGCTCAGGGACGTGGCCCGGAAATCCGTCGACCAGGGCAAGAAGAACATCCACCTCGTCAGCGCCCTGCTCAAGTCGAGGACGAAGTAGGCCTCGATGCTCGACCGGGCCGTCACGATCCGCAACAAGCTGGGGCTCCACGCCCGGGCCGCGGTCAAGTTCGTCAACCTGGCCAACCGCTTCGGCTCGTCGGTCAAGATCGTCAAGGACGGCGACGAGATCGACGGGAAGAGCATCCTCGGCATCCTGACCCTGGCCGCCACCCAGGGCACGTCGATCCGGCTCCTGGTCGCCGGCAAGGACGAGGAGGCGGCCATGGCCGCCCTGACCGAGCTCATCGCCAACCGCTTCGAAGAGAAAGAGTGACCGGATGGAGTCCCTGAGGCTGCGCGGAATCGGCGTTTCGCCGGGGATCGCCATGGGCGAGGCCCTCCTGTCCAGGCGCGTCGTCTTCACCTCGCGCAAGGAGATCATCCCGGACGAGCGCGTCCCGGACGAGCTCGAGCGCCTGCGCCGGGCCCTCGACCGGACCCGGGAGGATCTCGCCCGGATCAGGAACGGGCTCCGGGAGAAGATCGGGCCGGACGGGTCCCTCATCTTCGAGGCCCACCTCCTCATCCTCGACGACTCGTCCCTCCTGGCCGGGCTCGAGGAGGTCGTCCGCGAGGACAAGGCCAGGGCCGAATGGGCCCTGTCCAAGGCCAACGCGCGCTACGAGAAGCTCTTCGAGTCGCTCACGGACGATTATTTCCGCCAGAGGAAATCGGACGTCTCCGACGTCCTCAAGCGGGTCTACAAAAACCTGGAGACGAACCGGGACAGGGAGAAGGAGCCCCAGAAACAGCATGTCCTCGTCGCCCACGAGCTCCTGCCCTCCGAGGCGGCCCTGCGGCTGAGCAAGGCGCTGACCCTCGGCGTCGCGCTGGACATGGGCGGGCAGACGTCCCACACGGCCATCCTGGCCCGGTCCCTCGGCATCCCGGCCGTCCTCGGCCTGCGCGACATCACGCGCCAGGTCGGCGAGGGCGATTTCGTCATCGTCGACGGCACCGACGGCGAGGTCATCGTCAATCCCCTGCCCGCGGTCCGCCGGGAGTTCCAGGCCAAGAAGGAGAAGTACGAGCACTACGGCCGCGAGCTCCGCAAGACGGCCAAGCTCAAGTCGGAGACGCTCGACCGGGTCCGCTTCGTCCCCCAGGCCAACATCGAGCTCCCCGAGGAGGTCGAGCAGGCCCTGTCGATGGGCGCGGAAGGCGTGGGCCTGTTCCGTTCGGAGTTCATCTATCTCCGGCGGGAGTCCCTGCCCTCCGAGGAGGACCACTTCGAGATCTACGGCCGCCTGGCCCGGGAGGCCCATCCCCGGCCCGTCACCATCCGGACCCTCGACATCGGCGGGGAGAAGAGCCTGCCGCAGCTGAACATCGAGAAAGAGCCCAACCCGGCCCTCGGCCTGCGGGCCGTCCGGTTCTCGCTGCGCAACAGGGACCTCTTCCGGATCCAGCTCAGGGCCATCCTCAGGGCCAGCACGGGCCGGAACGTCCGCATCCTCGTGCCCATGGTCACCGAGGTCGACGAGATCCTCGAGGTCAAGGACATCTTCGAGGACGTCAAGCGGGAGCTCCGGCGCAAGGGGGAGGCCTTCGACGAGAACATCCCGCTCGGGATCATGATCGAGGTCCCGGCGGCCGCGGCCCTGGCCGACATCATGCTGACGGAGACGGACTTCGTCAGCATCGGGACGAACGACCTCATCCAGTATTACCTGGCCGTCGACCGGTCGAACGAGTTCGTCACCTATCTCTACAAGCCGTTCCATCCCGCCGTCGTCCGGCTCATCAAGTCCGTTATCGAGGCGGCCCGGCGGGCCGGGAAGGACGTCATCGTCTGCGGCGAGATGGCGGCCGACACGACCTCGGCCGTCGTCCTGCTGGGCTTCGGCCTGCGGACCTTCAGCATGAACCCCATCTTCATCCCGCGGGTCAAGAAGGCGCTGCGGTCGATCGAGTGCCGGACGGCCGAGAAGATCGCCGCGGAGATCCTGAAGTTGCGCAGCGCCCGGGAGATCGAGGAATACGTGACCGAGGAGATCCTCCTCCGTCACCCTCAGGTCTACCTGACCGGCCACGTGCTCGAGGTCAAGCCCGGGAATTAGTTTCCGCTTCCAGCACGGGGGCCTTGGGCCGATAATCCTCGCCGCCTCGAGAGAGGCCTACGTCCGGTCGTAATCGTCCTGGAGCCGGACGATGTCGGATTCGGACGAGCGGCCGATCCAGATCTCCATGAAGCGGGCCGGCGAATCGCCGACGTTGCGGGCCCGGTGCGGGGCCCGGCGGGGGATGAAGATCTCCTCGTTCGGGGCCGCGGCCCAGACGCGATCGCCGACGGTGATCTCGAGCCCGGCGTCGAGCGTGACCCAGAACTCGTCCCGGCCCTCATGGTACTGGAGGGACAGGCGGCCGCCGGGCTCGACGGTGATGATCTTGATGGAGCCGGCGTCCTCGTGGGGGAAGCGACGGAACTTGCCCCAGGGGCGGACGTCCTCGACGATGGCCTTGCGGAAGGCGGATCCGGCGGGGTCTCGGTCGCTCACCGTCTGGAACTAGAAGGGGATATCGTCGTCTCCGCCGCCGGAGCCGCCGGAATCGTCCCCCGACGGGAAATCGTCTTCGCCGCCGCCGCCACCACCGCTGCCGCTGGCGCCGCCGCGCGTCCCGCCGCGGCCGTAGACCTCGTCGAGGTCGGTCGTGTCGGTCCGCGTGGCCGAGCTCTCTTCACGACGGCCGAGCAGGACGATCTTGTCGGCCACGATCTCGGTGATGAACCGCCTGTTCCCGTCCCGGTCCTGATATTCCCGGGACCTGATGCTGCCCTCGACGAGGATCTGCTTGCCCTTGTCCAGGTACTTCTCGGAGAACTCGACCAGGCGCGGGAACCAGACGACGATCCGGTGCCACTCGGTCTTGTCGGTCGACGTCTGCGTGGACGGATTGTACAGCCGCTCGTTCGTGGCCAGGTTGAAGCGCGCGGAGGAGCGGCCGCTCTGGGCATGGCTCCGGATATCCGGTTTGGCGCCCAGGCGTCCCACGAGGATGACCTTGTTCAGGCTGTTGATGTCTCTCATCTTCCCTCGATCTCGCGGATCTTGTCCTGGGCGATGCGGGCCTCTTCCTCGAGCGGGTACTTGGCGACGAGGAGCCGGAGCGCCGCCAGCGCCTCGGTCTTACGGCCGAGCTCGATGAAACTGAGCCCCTTCTTGAGATGGGCCGCCGCGGCCTTGTCGCCCTGCGGATAGGTCAGGATGAGCTCGTCGAAGGCGTCGATCGCCTCCTCGAACTTCCTCTGGCTGTAGCGGCACTCGCCGATCCAGTAGAGGGCGTTGTCGGCCAGGGGGCTCTCCGGGAACTGCAGGCGATAGAGCTTGAAGCTCTCGACCGCCAGATCGTAGTTCCCCTTGAGGTAGTCGTTGTAGGCCACCGAGTAGGCTTCCTGGGGGGACATCGTGGGCACGGGCGGCGGCTTGGCCGGCGCCTGCTCGGGGACGGTTTCGGCCGCGGTCCTGGGGGGCTCCCGGCGGGCCGTGTCCGGCTCGACCTCGGCCGCGGCCGCCGGCGCCGTCGCGAGCGGCCGCGCGGCCAGGTCGGCCTGGATCTCCTGGAGATCGAGCGTCAGCCTATCGAGCTTGCGGAGAAGGTCCCGGTACTGCGCGGGGACGGCCCTCAGCCCCTCCTCGATCGCGGACTGCCCGGCGATCGACTGCCTGACGAGGTCGGACAGGGCGGCGAGCTGGTCCCGGAAGGCCCGGACGGCCTCGGCGTTCCGGTCGACCCGGGCGAGGAGATCCTGGACCTGTTGCTTGAGGATCTGGACGTCGTCGTAGACGAGCTCGTAGGCCTTCTGGCTCTTGGTCTGCCCGGCCGCGGCCAGGGTCAGGACGGCGATGAGGCAGAAGGCCCCGAGGCTGACGCGTCGCACGTCCTACTTCTCGATGACGAGGAACTGGGCCCGCCTGTTCTTCTGCCAAGCCATCTCGTTGTGGCCCGGATCGATGGGCTGGCTCTTGCCGTAGGAGATGATCTTGATCCGGTCGGGGGCGATGCCCAGGGACAGGAGATAGTCCTGGGTGGCCTTGGCCCGCTTCTCGCCGAGGGCGAGGTTGTATTCTTCGGTGCCGCGCTCATCGCAATGCCCTTCGATCAGGACCTTGGCCGTCCGGAACTTCTTCAGCCAGGACGCGTTCGCGTCCAGGGTGGCCAGGGCGTCGGTGCGGATGGCGGCCCGGTCGTAATCGAAGTAGATCGTTTCCAGGGGCTTCTCGCTGTTGATCTGCTCGAGCGACTTCTGGAGGAAGATCTCCTCCTCGGTCAGCTGCGGCTCCTGGACGACGGGCGGCTCGACCTTCTCGACTGGGGGCTGTTCCTGCGTCTGCGGCGGCGGCGGGGGGACCGGCGCGGGTTTCTTCTTGCAGGCGACGGCGAACGACAGGACAAGGATGGCGGCGAGCGCATAAATGACGGCTTTTTTCATCGGGCCTCCTGTAAATATCGCGTCTCCCGCACGCGAAGGCGTCGGGACGACGCGTCCTTCCTTCCCCGTTATACCCTGTCAAAACCGGAAATGTCAATACTTTCGGGGGCCGCGGGGCCCGATATCCCCCTTTGGGGCTAGGCGGGGCGGAGAGGCGTGCGCGGAGGATAACGGCAGCGGACGGAGGCGATATCCCGAGTCCTAATTGGTCCAGTTGGGCAGCTTATTCTCCCCCCGGTCCGTCAGCCGCCTGAGGTTGGCCCCGTCGTAGTCGACGGTGTAGACCTGGATCGAGCCTGAGAGGTTCGAGGCGAAGACGAGGTGGCGCCCGTCGGGCGACCAGCTGGGGGATTCGTTGCGGACGTTGTTCTCGGTGAGCTTCGAGATCTGGTTGGTCCGGAGGTTGAGGACGTAGATATCGAACGTGTTGTCGACCCGCGAGACGAACGCGATCCGCTCGCCCGTCGGGGCCCAGGCCGGCGCGTCGTGGTAATTGCCGCCGAAGCTGGCCTTGCGCACGTTCGAGCCCTCGGCGTCCATGATGTAGATCTGGGGGCTGCCGGCGCCGAGCCGGTCGGTCGTGAAGGCGATCTCGCGGCCCGTCGGCGACCAGGACGGCGCCGTCTCGGTGGCGGCGTTGTAGGTCACGCGCCGGCTCTTCCTCGTCGCCAGGTCCATGACGAAGATGTCGGCGTTGCCCTGCTCGGTCATGCTGGAGCAGAAGGCCAGCTTCCTGCCGTCGGGCGAGAAGGCCGCCGAGAAGTTCGTTCCGCTGGTGGCCACCGCCGTCTCCGTGCCCTCGTAGATGTTGCGCAGATAGAGGCCGGCCGTGACGCCGCGATAGGAGGTGAAGGCGATGGTCCGCTGGTCGGGGGACCAGGCCGGCATGTAGTCCTTGATCTTATTGAAGGTCACCCGGGTCGGGTTGGCCCCGTCGTAGTCCATCATGTAGATCTCGTCGTTGCCGTCGCGGTTGGAGACGAAGCAGATGCGGGTCGTGAAGATGGGCTTCTCGCCGTGGAGCTTGAGGAGCTCGTCGGCCATCTTGTGGGCGACCAGGCGCAGGCCGTTCCTCTCGGCCTGGTAGCGCTTGCCGACGATGAAGCGCTCGCTCTTGACGTCGTAGATCTTGCCGTCGAAGACGATGCGGCCTCCGTCCTCCCGGACCTCGCCGGTGAGCAGGAGCCGGGCCTGGATGGAGTCCCAGTCCTTGAATAGGATCCGGTCCGGATCGAGCGGCCGGATGTAGCTGTAATATTCCCCCGGCAGGAGCTGGAAGATGCGGGTGTATTTGACGTCCTCCATGAGGACCTGGCGGATCTCCTGGGCGGCCGCCTGGGCCGCCGGCGAGGCGCCTCGGACGACGAACTCGGGCAGGGCCAGCGGGATCATGGGCATGCCCTCGCTGATCTTCAGGACGACCTCCTGTTGGGCGAAGAGCCCGGCGGCGGCGAGGACGACGAGGAATCCGACGATCTTGGGTGTGTTTCTCATTTGGCGTGCTCGAAGACGAGAGTGATCCCGAGGTACTGGCCGTCGTACTCGTTCGGGAGGGGCGCGAAGGGCGCCGCGGTCTGGACGGCCCGGCGGGCCGAGAGGTCGAAGGCGTCGATCCCGCTCGAGACGTCGATCTTGATGTCCGAGATCGAACCGTCCCTGTAGATGCGGAAATAGACCTGGGTCTGGAGGAGCCCGCCGACGCCGGGGTCGACGAGGGCCTGGAACCAGTTGGCCGTGATCCGGTCGGAGAGCATCTGGAGATAGAAC
>DSDX01000081.1 GCA_011048485.1 Candidatus Aminicenantota bacterium
ATGTTCGTCCTCTACCTGACCCTCGGCTACATCCTGTCCATCGGCTTCTGGGCCCGCCCTCTCGTCGTCAACAAGACGATCGCCCGGCGAAGAAGGACCGGGGGGGCGGCATGAGCGATCCGGCCGTCATCGGCATCGATCTCGGGGGGACGAACGTGAGGGCCGGGCTGGTCAGGGACGGCCGCCTGGCCGAGGTCCGCTCCGTGCCCATCCGGAGCCGCGGCGCGATGGAGGACGTTCTGGACGACCTCTACGGCGCCGTCGACCCGCTCGTGGCCCCCGGCATCGCCGGCATCGGGGCGGGGGTGCCTTCGGTCATCGATCTCGCGACGGGCACGGTCTACGACGTCCAGAACATCCCCTCTTGGAAAGAGGTCCCGCTCAGGGCCCTTCTCGCCGAGCGTTATCGTCTCCCGGTGTCGGTCAACAACGACGCCAACTGCTTCGCCGCCGGCGAGAAGCGCTTCGGCCGGCTCAAGCCCTACGACCACGGCGTCGGGCTCATCATCGGGACCGGGCTCGGCGCCGGGATCATCGCCAACGGCCGGCTCTACGCGGGCGCCAGCTGCGGGGCCGGCGAATTCGGCATGCTCCCCTACCTCGACCGGACCTTCGAGGCTTACGCCAGCGGCCAGTTCTTCGAGCGCGTTCACGGCGTCACGGGCCGCGAGCTGGCCGAACGGGCCGGCCGGGGCGACGGCCGGGCTCTCGAGATCTTCGCCGCGTTCGGGCGCCACCTCGGCGAAGCCATCAAGGTCATCGGCTACGCCGTCGATCCCGAGATCGTCGTCCTCGGCGGCTCGGTCAGCCGGTCCTTCCGCTTCTTCGGGTCGGCCGTATGGGACGCTTTCCGGGATTTCGCCTACGCGCCGGCCCGGGAGCGGCTGAAGATCGAGGTCTCGGAGACGGACAACATCGCCATCCTGGGCGCCGCGGCGCTGGCTTACGACGCCCGGCTCGGGTAGCTTCGCGCGGACCCGGAACTCGGGCCGAAAAAGCTTGACAGCCTTTTCACCAATGGATTCTAATATTCTGTTATGAAATCACCCCTGGGAGGCCCCGCTATGACTAAGCGCTCATCGCGCCCGCGCGTTCGGGCCCTCGGCATCGTCTTCCTGGCCTGGCTCGCCGCCGGAGCGTCAATGGCCGGCGGCCAGGACAAGCCGGCCGGGCTCCTCGGCCCCTGGGCGGCCGCGGCCGAGGTCAGCTATGTCGTCACCGGCGGCAACACCTCGACCTCGGCCCTCAGCGTGGGCACGACGCTGTCCCGGAAGTGGGCCAACGACACGCTGCTCTTCAAGAGCTTCATTCTGACCAGCAACTCCACCAAGACGACCCGGACGGCCCAGGGGACGGCGGACGACTACGTCATTCTGGAGGAGACGGTCACGAGCAAGGTCGCCGAGAACTACCTCTTCGCCGGCCAATACGACCGCCGCATCTCCAAGAAGCTCCTCGGACACGCCGGCTTGAGCTGGGACCGCAACCGCTTCGCCGGCGTCGACGACCGGGTCACCTTCACGACCGGCTTCGGCTACGGCTGGATCGACAAGCCCCGGACCCAGATCAAGACCTCGGCCGGGCTGACCTTCACGGTGCGGCAGTACGTCGGGCAGGCGACGGAATCGTTCGCCGGTTTCCGCTTCAGCGTCGAGGGCACGCGGAAGGTCCTCGAGAAGTCGTCGCTGTCGACCCTGTTCGTCTTCGACGAGAACCTGAAGAGGATGACCGACTGGCGTTTCGATTGGGCCAACTCTGTGACGGCGTCCGTCTGCAAATCCATAGCCCTCAAGGTCAGCTTGCGGACGCTCTACGCGCACGTCCCGGCGCTCAAGGACCTGCCGCTCCTCGATCCGGAGGGCCTGCCGACGGGGCTGGTCGTGCCCTACCCTCTGAAGAAGCTCGACACGTTCCTGACGACGTCCGTCGTCATCAACTTCTAGGGACGGCCAAAGGCCCCTTTCGGGGTTTCGTGAGGCCGGTCCCGAGGCCCGGATTTGACCGCTGTCCCATTTCCTAGTAGTATGGTCGAGAATCCGGCCGGGAGGGCGCCGATGACAAAGCGATATTGGCGGTGTTTCGTCTGCAACGACATCCACGCCGGCATCGCCCCGCCGGAGCTCTGCCCCACTTGCAAGGTCCTCAACGCCTACGTCGAGATCTCGGACGCCGAAGCCCGGACCATCCTCGGCCGCGGACCGGGGACGGGCATGGCTCCGGAGGAGTTCAGGGCCGCCATCGAGCGGTTCACGGCCGGCAACGAGTTCAAGGTCAATCCGGACGCCGACAAGGTCGACCTGCTCGTCAAGGGCGTCTTCGAGAACGAGGCCAAGTACGGCCTCAAGTTCTGCCCCTGCCGGGTCCGGACCAAGCAGTGGGACGAGGACCTCAGGATCGTCTGCCCCTGTCATTTCACGATCCACGAGACCTACAAAGACAAGGAGGACGGGGAGTGCTGGTGCGGCCTCTTCGTTAGGAGAATATGATGGCCAAGCTGATGATGTTCCACGGCCGGGAATGCCCCCACTGCGGGCGCATGATGCCCCGGGTCGAAAAGCTGGAATCCGAGACCGCCGCTCGTTTCGACAAGCGCGAGGTCTGGCACGATGAAGCCAATCAGGACCTCATGCGGAGCTACCAGGACGCCTTCAAGGCCAAGTGCGGCGGCCAGCTCCGCGTCCCGGCCTTCCTCAATACCGAGACGCTGGACGCCTTCTGCGGAGAGGTCGAGTACGAGGATCTCAAGGCCTGGGCGGAAAGACAGGCGTAGGCCCCGTCCGCCGACGCGGCCGCGCGCGGCCTCTCGAGGCGGCCCCCGGGGCGCGACGGAGGCGAGAAGGACCATGGCCGGAAAGCCGACGAAAAAGGACAGGCTCGAGGCGCTCATCCGCCGCCGCCCGAAGGCCGCGGTGGCCTTCTCCGGCGGCGTGGACTCCACGCTGCTCCTCAAGGCATGCCGCGACGTCCTCGGGGCGCGAAACGTCATCGCCGTGACCGGCGTCTCCGAGATCACCACGGCCGAGGAGCTGAGAGCGGCCCGGCGCCTGGCCCGCTCGCTCGGCGTCGAGCACGTCCTCCTCGAGACGCGCGCGCTCGACTCGAAAGCTTTCATCGCCAACACCGCCGACCGCTGTTACGTCTGCAAGCGCGGTCTCCTGGCCCGGGTCTTGTCCCTGGCCCGGGAACGGGGCATCGACACGGTCTATGAGGCCTCCAACTTCGACGACCTCGCCGATTACCGCCCCGGGCGGAGGGCGGTCGAGGAAGCGGGGGTCCGGAGCCCGCTCCTCGAGGCCGGACTGACCAAGAGGGATATCCGGCGCCTGTCCCGCGCCCTCGGCCTCCCCGGCTGGGACAGGCCGGCCAATCCCTGTCTGGCCACCCGCGTCCCCTATGGGACGCCGATCACGGCGGAGACCCTCGGCCGGATCCGGGCCGGCGAACGATACCTCCGCGGTCTCGGTTTCCCCGTCGTCCGGCTTCGCCACCACGACCGGCTGGCCCGCATCGAGGTCGAGGCCGCCGACGCGCCGCGGATCCTGCGCCCGTCCACGGCCCGCAGGATCGCCCGGCGGATGAGGGCCCTCGGCTATCTCTGGACGGCGGTCGACATCGAAGGCTATCGTATGGGTGGCCTCAACAGGGCCGTCCAAAGCCGGGCCGAGCGGCCGAAGAAGAGCCCATGAGGGTCGCCGTCGGACTGAGCGGAGGAGTGGACTCCGCCGTCGCCGCCCTGCTCCTCGTCCGGGCGGGTCACGAGGTCACGGGCGTCACCATGCGCCTCCGGCCGGGCCCCGAGGCCCCGTTCCGGGCCAGGAAGGGCTGCTGCGGCCGCGACGAGGCCGCGGACATCCGGGCGGCGGGGGACGTGTGCGCGGCGTTGGGCATCCCGCTCCGGGTCGTCGACCGTTCGGCGGACTTCGAGGCCCTGGTCCTGCGGTATCTTCGCGACGGTTACGCGGCCGGCACGACCCCGAACCCCTGCGTCCGCTGCAACGAGCGGATCAAGTTCGGGACGCTCCTTGAGGCCGCCCGATCCTCCGGTCTCGAGTTCGACCGCTTCGCCACGGGCCATTACGCCCGGATCGAAGAGGACGGGCGCCTGGGCCGCTGGCTCCTGAAGCGGGCCCTCGACGCGGCCAAGGACCAGTCCTATTTTCTCTACCGGCTGAGCCAGGCCCAGCTGGCCGGCGCCCTCTTCCCGCTCGGCGGGCTGTCCAAGGACGAGGTCCGGGCGGCCGCCCGCGCGGCCGGGCTACCGGGCCACGACAGGGAGGAGAGCCAGGATTTCGGCCCGGGCGGCCTCGGCGATCTGCTGGGGCCCGGCTCCGGCCCGGGGGACATCGTCGACCGGGACGGCCGGATCGTCGGCCGGCATCGCGGCGTCCATCACTACACCATCGGCCAGCGCAAGGGCCTCGGCATCGCCGCCCCCGCGCCCCTCTACGTCGTCGAGATCGACGCCCCGGGGAACAGGCTCGTGGTCGGCCCCGAGAGCGCGACCCTCCGCCCTTCGGCCTCCGTCCGGGACTGCGTCTGGGGCCCGTTCGATGTCCTGTCCGCCCCGCTCGAGGTCCGGGCCAAGGTCCGCTCCGCCGGCCGCCCGGTCCGGGCGACCGTCTCCCCTCTCGCCGGCGGCCGCTGCCGGGCTGCGTTCGCGGAGCCGGTCCCGGCCGTCGCCCCCGGCCAATCGGCCGTCTTCTACGATGGCGAAACGGTCGTCGGGGGCGGGATCATCGAAGCGGCCTCGTGATCCGCCCTTTCCCTCCCGGCCGATCCGGGCTATAATGAACGGGTCCATCACCGAAGAGGAGGAATACCCATGGCCGGCTATCTGATCGCCTTTATATTCGGGATCGTGATCATGGGCGCTTTGATCGCCCAGCGCGAGAGGCTCGGCAGCGGCGGCTTCAACGCCTGGCTCCGGGGCAAGAAGGGCCTGGCGATCGCGGCCCTGGCGGGCCTCATCGTCATCGCCCTGGTCGCCCAGGCCCTGGTCACCGTCCAGGCCGGCACAGTCGGCGTCGTCAAGCGGCTCGGCGCCGTGCGCCAGGAGCTCAAGCCCGGGCTCCACATGATCGTCCCGTTCATCGACAAGGTCGTCATCTTTCCGACCCTCAAAAAGACCTACGAGGCGTCCGACTCGCCGCAATCGAGCCTGGCCGATTATCCGGACGTCATCATCACCGCCCTGACCTCGGACGGCCAGCAGATCCGGGTCGGCATGACGGCGCGATTCATGATCCAGCCGGGCCAGGCCGCCTGGATCCTCCAGAACCTCGGCTCCGAGCGGGAGTACGTGGAAAAGGTGGTCAAGACCGAGATCCGCGGCTCCGGCCGGCGCGTCCCGACCCGGTTCGCCTCCTACGACCTCTATACCAAGAAGAGCTACGAGGCCCAGCAGGCCCTCTTCGACGAGATCGCCCCCAAATTCGAGGCCAACGGTCTCATCCTCGACGAGATCGTCATCCGGAATATCATTTTCACGGACGAATACGCCAAGACGCTCGAGGAGAAGCAGATCGCCCTCGAGAACATCACGACCGAGAAGAACAAGCTCGAGCAGGAGAAGATCCGAAAGGAGCAAAAGATCGTCGCCGCCGAGGGCGACGCCAAGAGCATCGAGATCCGCCAGGCGGCGCTGACCAAGAACCCGACCATTATCCAGTGGGAGTTCGTCCAGAAGCTGGCCCCGAACATCCAGTGGGGCATCATGCCCGACGATGTCATACCGGTCATCGACTTCAAGGCCCTGACGGGCCAGCAGAAGTAGCCCCGCCCGCCCGGGCCCCCGGCCGTCGACTTGAGCGAAGCCGGGCTTTCGGCTATAATGGCGGCTCGACTGTTCGATTTCGGACCGTCCGCCGGCCCTTTCCGCCGGGGGCCGTCCCGTCAAGGACCGCCCCGCCGCCGAAAGGCCCCCCGAACATCCCGACAGGCGTGAAACTGTTCTTAGAGGACCGAGTGAGTTCGTCATGAAGACCGCGATCGCCCGCAGGCGCAATATCGGCATCAGCGCCCACATCGACTCCGGCAAGACGACGCTGACCGAGCGGATCCTCTTCTATTGCAAGAAGATCCACAAGATCCACGAGGTCAAGGGCAAGGACGGGGTGGGCGCGACCATGGACTCCATGGAGCTCGAGCGGGAGCGCGGCATCACCATCGCCTCGGCCACGACCAACGTCGCGTGGGCTGGCCATTCCATCAACATCATCGACACGCCGGGCCATGTCGACTTCACGATCGAGGTCGAACGCTCGCTCCGGGTCCTCGATTCGGCCGTCCTGGTGCTCTGTTCCGTGGGCGGCGTCCAGTCCCAGACGATCACGGTCGACCGCCAGCTCCGGCGCTACAACGTCCCCTTTATCGCCTTCGTCAACAAGGCCGACCGCGTCGGGGCCAACCCGGCCAAGGTCCGCGACCAGATCGCCGCCAAGCTCGGCCATCGGGCCGTCCTCATGCAGATCCCGATCGGACTCGAGGGCGCCTTCAGCGGGCTCGTCGACTTGGTCACGATGAAGGCCCTCTACTTCGACGGCCCGGAGGGCGAGATCGTCCGGGTCGAGGACGTGCCCCATGAAGTCGCGGCCGCGGCCGCCGAGGGACGCGAGGCCCTGCTCGACGCCGCCACGCTCCACTCCGACGAGCTCACGGAGGCCCTGCTCGAAGGCCGGGCCGGCGAGGACCTGATCCGGGCCGCCGTGCGCAGGGGCGTCCTGGCCCGCGCTCTCGTGCCCGTCTTCATCGGCTCGGCCTACCGGAACAAGGGCATCCAGCCCCTCCTCGACGCGATCGTCCACTATCTGCCCGACCCCGGCGAGGTCGAGAACAGGGCCATCGATCTCGACGCCGGCGGCGTCGAGCGCGTTCTCGCCTCCGATCCGGACGCCCGGACCGTCGCCCTGGCCTTCAAGCTCGAGGACGGGCCCTACGGCCAGTTGACCTACGTCCGCGTCTACCAGGGAGCCCTGCGCAAGGGCGAGGAGCTCGTCAACACCCGCTCGGGCCAGAAGATCAAAGTCGGCCGCCTCGTCCGCATGCATGCCGACGCGATGTCGGAGATCGCCGAGGCCGGTCCGGGAGACATCGTGGCCCTCTTCGGCGTCGATTGCGCCTCCGGCGACACCTTCTGCGGTCCCGGACTCAACCTGGCCATGACCGCGATCCACGTCCCCGAGCCGGTCATCTCGCTGGCCATCGAGCCCGTCGACAAGGCCGCGGCCGACCGCGTCGCCAAGGCCCTCAACCGGTTCACCAAGGAGGACCCGACCTTCCGGACCCATGTCGATCCCGAGTCCAACCAGACCATCATCCAGGGCATGGGCGAGCTCCATCTCGACGTCTACGTCGAGCGCATGAAGCGCGAGTACCGGGCCGAGGTCAGGACGGGCAGGCCCCAGGTGGCCTACCGCGAGACGATCGGCCGGGCCCTCGAGTTCGACTACACCCATAAGAAGCAGACGGGCGGGGCCGGCCAGTACGCCCGGGTCATCGGGCGCCTGGAGCCATTGGCCAAGGGCGGGTTCGAGTTCGCGAGCGAGGTCAAGGGCGGCCGCATCCCGAGGGAGTTCGTCCCCTCGTGCGAAAAGGGCTTCCGGGCCTCGCTCGGGAAAGGGCAGCTCATCGGCTTCCCCGTGACCGGCGTCCGCGTCGTTTTGACGGACGGCCAGCACCATCCGGTCGATTCCTCGGACATCGCCTTCCAGGCCGCCGCCCAGGGCGCCTTCAAGAAGGCCTACCCGAAGGCCGGCCCCCAGATCCTCGAGCCGATCATGAAGGTCTCGGTCGAAAGCCCCTCGGAGTTCGCCGGCAACGTCTTCGCCACGATCAGCCAGCGGCGGGGCGTCATCGTCAGCTCAGTCGAGGACGGGACGCTGTCCCGGGTGGACGCCGAGGTGCCCCTCGGCGAGATGTTCGGCTACTCGACCGCCCTGCGCTCGCTGACCCAGGGCAAGGCCGAGTTCACCATGGAATTCCTCAAGTACGGCCGCGTGCCGGCCCTCGTCGCCGAATCGCTCGTCGAACAGCATCTCGAGAGCGAACGCAGGAGACTCCAGAGATAGCGGAGGACACGCCCATGACGCTCACGGTCAAGGAAGAACTCATCAGCCGAAGCCCCCTCCGCCTGCTCGAGCGGTCGATCTCGGGGGGGCTGGGCCGGGGCGCCATCGGCGTCCTGGCCAGCCGCAAGGGCGTCGGCAAAACGGCCTGTCTCGTCCACATCGCCACGGACAAGCTCCTCCAGGACCAGCACGTCATCCACGTCTCCTACGCCAGCCGGGTCGACCACATCGTCACCTGGTACGAGGACATCTTCAAGGAGATCGCCAAGGAGCTGAAGACGCCCGCGGCGCTCGAGGAGTTCGACGACCTCATCCGCCGCCGGGTCATCATGAATTTCAAGCAGGACGGGGCCCGGACGGAGCAGGTCCTGCGGAGCGTCGAGGCCATGATCGTCCACGGCAACTTCCGGGCCGAGACCGTCATCGTCGACGGGCTCGACTTCGCCCAGGCCGGCCCGGACGATCTCCGGAGGTTCAAGGACCTCGCCTCCCGTCTCGGGCTCGAGGTCTGGCTCAGCGCCTCGCTCAAGGGGGCCGAGCCCCTGTTCGACGAGCGGGGCATGCCCCGCGAGCTCGAGGGCCATCTCGGCGTCATCGACGTGCTCATCTCCCTCCAGCACCACGGCGATCACGTCCACCTCGCCCTGGTCCAAGATCACGGCCGCCTGGCCCCCAAGGACCTCCGCCTCAGGCTCGATCCCACGACCCTCCTCATCGCCAAGCACTAGGGTCTTCGTTTTTGACTCGCCCGGACGGGTATGTTATACCTGCCTCCAAGAC
>DSDX01000078.1 GCA_011048485.1 Candidatus Aminicenantota bacterium
CTCGAGGTCTCCCAGATCGCCCGGACGATCGCCAAGGCTCTGCGCCTCAACGAGGACCTGACCGAGGCCATCGCTCTCGGCCACGACCTCGGTCACACGCCCTTCGGCCACGCCGGGGAGCAGACCCTGCGCCAGCTCCTGCCGCAGGGCTTCCACCACGCCGACCAGAGCCTTCGCGTCGTCGAGAAGCTCGAGTACGAGGGCAAGGGCCTCAACCTGACGTTCGAGGTCCGGGACGGCATCGCCAAGCACTCCAAGGGACGGGGCGAGATCTTCGACGAAGATGTCGAGGACATGCCGTCGACCCTCGAAGGTCAGATCGTCCGCGTCTCCGACGTCATCGCCTACGTCAACCACGATATCGACGACGCCCTCCGGGCCGGGATCATCAGGGAGGACGACATCCCGGCGGGTTTGGTCAAGATCCTGGGCAAATGGCACGCGACGCGGATCGACCGGATGGTCCTCGACGTCGTCGAGGCCAGCCTGGCGGCCGAGCTGAGTCGGATCGCCATGAGCGACCGCATCATGCGGGCGGTCGTCGAGCTGCGCGACTTCCTTTACCGGAACGTCTATTTCAACTCCGCCGCCCGCGACGAGCTGCGCAAGACCGAGAAGATCATCAACGACCTCTTCGGCTACATCATGGAACGGCCCGAGGACTATGTGCGGCCGTACCCGGCGGACGATCCCGTCATCGTCCGCGTGGGCGACTTCATCGCCGGGATGACCGATCGCTACGCCATGGCCCTCTACGAGCGCACCTTCCTGCCGAAGGCTTGGCCGATCCTCTAGAACGGCGCACCCCGGAAGGACGATTGACAGACCCCGTCCCGTCCTGATAGTAACACAAGCGGGAGGAATGGCCATGTGGGGACGCTCGGGATCCATGTCGGTTGTCCATCTCGCCGCCGGGGCGGTGCTGGCCGGGCTCATGGCCGCCCCCGTCCTCGGCCAGGCCGTCGCCCGGGAGGTGACGATCGTCATACCGACCTATGAGGTCGGCCCCCCCGAACCCAATCCGATCTTCTACGCGGGCCGGGCCTATCAAGGCGCCAAGGGACCCGTCTACCCTTATCCCTTGCTCGACAAGCTGACCGACGTCAAGCGCGACCGGGCCTACCGCATCATCTATCTCGAGAACGAATACGTCCGCGTCGGCGTCCTGCCGGAGATCGGCGGCCGCATCTTTGAGGCCGTGGACAAGACCAACGGCTTCGACTTCATCTACCGCCAGCATGTCATCAAGCCGGCCCTCATCGGCATGACCGGCGCCTGGATCTCGGGCGGCATCGAGTGGAACATCCCGCACCACCACCGGGCCGCCGCCTTCATGCCTGTCGATACGGCGATCGAGTCCGCCCCCGACGGCAGCGCCACGGTCTGGATCGGCGAGATCGAGCTCCGCCACCGGATGAAATGGATCATCGGCCTGACCCTGCGCCCCGGTTCGAGCGCTCTCGAAGTGACCACGAGGATCTTCAACCGGACCCCCTTCGCCCATTCCATGCTGGCCTTCGCCAATGTCGCCGTTCACGCCAATGAGGATTACCAGGTGTTCTTCTCGCCCTCGACCGAGATCGCGACCTTCCATGGCAAGAACCAGTTCAGCCGCTGGCCGGTCTCGACGGAGATCTTCAACGGCCAGGATTACACGAAGGGGGTCGACGTCAGCTGGTATAAGAGCCACGTCCGCCCGACGTCCTTCTTCGCCTTCGACACCGAAGAGGACTTTTTCGGCGGCTATGACCACGGCCGAGAGGCCGGCGTCGTCTTCGTCGGCGATCACCACGTGGTCCCGGGCCAGAAGCTATGGACTTGGGGCACGGGCTCCGAGGGGCGGACCTGGGAGCGGATCCTGACCGACCAGGATGGCCCCTACCTCGAGCTCATGATCGGGGCCTGGTCGGACAATCAGCCCGACTACAGCTGGATCAAACCGGGCGAAACGCGGGAGACGGTTCAGTATTGGTATCCGGTCCGCGGCCTGGGCGGATTGAAAAACGCCAACCGCGAGGCCGCCTGCGAGCTCCGCCTCGAAGCTGGGCGGGCCAGGATCGCCTTCCATGCCACGTCGGAGCGGAAGAAAGCCCGGGGCGTTCTGAGAGCCGGGGATGAGGTCCTCTTCGAGGACGTCTTCGATATCGGCCCCGGCTCACCCTTCGAAACGACCGTCGAGACCGGCCCCGGCGTCCGGGAGGAGGCCCTCGAGCTCGTTCTCGCCGACGCCGGCGGCGTCGAGATCCTGATCTACGCGCCGCGGCCCAGGAAGGACCGGCCGTTGCCGAAGCCGGTGACACCGCCGGCCCCCCCCAAGGACATCCCGACGGCCGAGGAGCTTTACCTCGCCGGGCAACGTCTCGAGCAGTTCCACAACGCTGCCCTCGAGCCCTATCCCTACTACGAGGAAGCGCTGCGACGGGACCCGTCGGACGTCCGGGCCAACACGGCCTTGGCCCTGCTCTTTCTAAAGCGCGGCCTGGACCGAGAGGCCGGGGAGCGGCTCGAGACGGCCGTGGCCCGTCTCACCGCGAACTACACCCGGCCCAAGGACTGTGAGACGCTCTATTATCTCGGCTTGGCCCGACGCCGGCTCGGCAAGATTTCCGCGGCCGAAGACGCGTTCCGAAGGGCGGCCTGGGACCCGGCCTGGCGCGGCGTTTCCCTCTATCAGCTGGCCGAGATGGCATCTGCGGCGGGCGCTTTCGAGACCGCGCTTGATCAGGTCGAGCGGGCCTTCGACGCCGGTCTTCGGACGCCCAAGACGACCGTTTTGATATCGGCCCTCCTCAGGAGGCTGGGGCGAGGGGCTCGAGGGGCCAGTTTCGCCGCGAGGTCTCTTCGGAGATTCGATCCCCTCGGTGCGGGGGCCGCGCATGAGCTCGTCCTCTTCATGGCCGGATCGGGCGGCGCGCCGGCGTCAATCGTCGACGCTTCCCCGTCCTTCCGCGAAGCGCCTGAGAGGGAGGACCGTCTCTTGGCTCGTCCCGTCCCGAATCTCCTCGAACTGGCCCTGGACTACGCGAACGCCGGCCTGTGGAAAGAAGCCGCCGATCTCCTGAGGCCCCGGGTCGACGGGAAGGACGCGGTCCCTCATCCCCTAGCGGCCTATCTTTTCGCCTATGTCCAGGAGCGGATGGGATGGACAGCCGCGGCTCGAGAGTCGTTGCGTCAGGCCGCGGCGCTCTCTCCGGACTTGGCCTTCCCGTATGCGCTCGAGTTCGTCGATATCTTCGAGTGGGCGATAAGAGAGAGCCCGGCCGACGCCCGGGCCCCCCTCTATCTCGGCAATCTCTTGTTCGACCTTCAGCCCGAGAGGGCCCTCACAGCCTGGGAGAAGGCCCGGGAGATCGATCCTTCATTGGCCCTGGTCCATAGGAACCTCGGCTTGGCCTACGCCCGGATCAAGAACGACCTTCCGACCGCCGTGGCCTCACTGGAGAAGGCGATCGCCCTGAGCCCCGCGGACGCCCGGCTCCATTACGAGCTCGATGTCCTTTATGAAGCCGCGGGAACGGAAGCCGCGGTACGCCTGGCACGGCTTGAAAAGAGCCACAAGGCCGTCTCGACGAACGACAACGCCTTGGCCCGGGAAGTCGGGCTGCTCGTCGGGGTCGGCCGGGCGTCCCGGGCCCTCGAGATCCTGCGGTCCCACCACTTCCATGTCTGGGAAGGGGGCGGGGGCCTGCACGGCCTCTGGGTCGAGGCCAATCTGGCCATCGGCCGCGATCGGCTCGCCAAGGGAGATCTTCGCCGAGCCCTCGAGGCCTTCCTTCGGGCCCTCGAGTACCCGGCCAACCTCGACGTCGGCCCGCCTTCGAGCGGACCGGGCTCGCCCAAGATCTTCGTTTACCTCGGCGAAGCCTATGCGGCCCTCGGACAGGCGGGCCGAGCGAGATCCTGTCGCGAGAAGGCCGCCGCATTCGGAGCCGGCCTGTCCGAACAGGCCTACTATCGCGGCCTGGCCTTGAAAGTCCTGGGGCGACCCGACGAGGCTCGAAGCGTCTTCGCGGGCTTGGCGGAGAAGGCCCGCGAAGCCCTGGCCGTCGCTCCCGTGATGGATTTCTTCGAGAAGTTCGGGGAGCGGCAGTCGGCTCTCGGCCGTCAGGCCAACCTTCATTTCCTGGCCGGATTGGGTCTCCTGGGCTCGAGCCAGACGGCGGAGGCGAGGGCGGAGTTCCAAAGGGCCGTGTCCATGGATCCCGGCCATCGCGAAGCCCGTCGCTTCCTCGAGAAATGAGACGCGGCGGCCTTGGCCCGTCACCCCATTCATGCTAAGATGCCCCTCTCGAGGGACAATCCAAAGCGGCGAGGAGAGCGTTCCCATGCCTAGGACCGAAGACCTGCGCAAGATCGCCACCCGGCTTCGCATCCATTCCCTGCGCATGACCACGACGGCGGGCTCGGGCCATCCGACGACCTGCCTGTCCGCGGCCGACCTGGCCGCCTGTCTTTTTTTCAGCGAGATGCGCTGGAACACGAAGAACCCCGACGATCCGGCCAATGACGAGTTCGTGTTGTCCAAGGGTCATGCCGCGCCCCTCCTCTGGGCCGTCTACGCCGAGGCCGGCGTCATCCCCCTGGGGAGCCTTCGCGATCTCAGGAAGATCTCGAGCGACCTCGAGGGTCACCCGACGCCGCGCATGCCCTGGGTCAAGGCGGCGACCGGCTCGCTCGGCCAGGGACTGTCGGTCGGGGTCGGGATGGCCCTGGCCCAGAAGCTTGACCGGTCGGCCGCCCGGACTTTCGTTCTCCTGGGTGACGGCGAGTGCGCCGAAGGCCAGGTTTGGGAAGCCGCGGCGGCCGCCGTCAACTGGAAGCTGCGCCACCTCGTCGCCGTCGTCGACGTCAACCGGCTCGGTCAGTCCGATCCGACCATGCATCAGCACGACCTCTCCGCCCTGGCCCGGAAGTTTCGGGCTTTTGGCTGGGAGGCCATTGTTCTCGACGGGCACAAGATCGAGAGGATCCTGGCGGCTCTCGCGCGGGCGGGTCAGAAGGGCCGTCCCACGGCCCTGCTGGCCCGGACGCTCAAGGGCAAGGGTGTGAGCTTCGTCGAGGACAAGAACGGCTGGCACGGCAAGCCCCTCAAACCCGACGAGCTGGCCCGGGCCCTTGAGGAGATCGGCTGTCTGCCCGATGTCGATGCCAAGCGGCTCATCCGCAAGCCCAAGCCTTTCCGCAAGAGAAGGGCCGCGGCCAAGTTGGATTTCCCCAGGACCGCCTATGCGGAGAAGACGGCGACGCGGCGGGCCTACGGCAACGCTCTCCTCAGCCTGGGCCGGGTCAATCCTTCGGTCGTGGCCATCGATGGGGACGTCAAGAACTCGACCTACGCCGACGCTTACTTCGAAGCCTTCCCCGAGCGGGCCTTCCAGTCCTACATCGCTGAACAGAACATGGTCGGCGTGGGCATGGGCCTGGCCGCCAAGGGTTATCTGCCTTTCATGGCCACGTTCGCGGCTTTCCTGACCCGGGCCCACGACCAGGTCCGCATGGCCGCTTACTCGTTCTCCAACATCAAGCTGTGCGGGTCGCACGTCGGGGTCAGCATCGGGGAGGACGGGCCCTCCCAGATGGGACTCGAGGACTTGGCCATGTTCCGTCCCATCCCGGGATGCGTCGTGCTCTATCCGAGCGACGCGGTCTCGTCGGAAGCCTGCGTCGCGGCCGTCGCGGCCCATAAAGGCCTAGCCTACATCCGGACGTCGCGGCCGGCGACCCCGATCGTCTATCCCGCGGATGAGACCTTCCCCATCGGCGGCTCCAAGGTCCTGAGGAAGGGCCAAGGCGATGCTGTGACCGTCATCGCCGCCGGGATCACCGTCCACGAGGCCCTCAAGGCCTTCGATCTACTCAAGAAAGAAGGCCTGGGGGTACGCGTCATCGACGCCTATTCGGTCGAGCCGCTCGACGCGAACACCATCGTTCGGGAGGTCGCCGAAACCGGCAGCCGGGCCGTCGTCGTCGAGGACCACTTCCCCGCGGGCGGGCTCGGCGAAGCCGTCGCCCAAGCTCTGGCCGGCCGGGCCGTGCTCAAACACCTGTGCATCCGCGATCTGCCCCGCTCCGGGAAGCCCGACGAGCTCCTGGAGAGGTTCGGGATTAGCGCCGCCCACATCGCCCGGGCGGCCAGGGAGCTCCTCGGCCGGTGAGAGCACGCCGCCTTGCCCGGCCCGCGCTGATCGCCGTCGCCTTCCTGGCGGCGGCTCTTCTCCGGCCCGCCCCGGCCCCTTCGGCCCAATCACGGACGCCGCTGGGGGGAACGGTGACCGCGGTCACGGACGGAGACACGATCCGGGTCAAGCTGGACGGCGGCGGGAGCGAGATCGTCCGCCTGATCGGCGTCGACAGCCAGGAACTCGACGACGCCCGGGAGAAAGTCCGCCTCATGGCCTTCCTGGCCAAACGGTTCGCTTTCACCCGCCTCTACCGGTCCAGGGTCGAGCTCTTGCCGGGGCCCGAGGCCCGCGACGCCTATGGGCGCCTGCTGGCGTTCGTCCGGCTGCCGGACGGCGAGCTGTTCAACCTGACCCTCGTCCGCGAGGGCTACGCGTTCGCTTACCTCAAGTTCCCGTTCGACGAGGCCTTGCGCCGGGAGCTCAGGGCGGCCGAAACCGAGGCCAGGCGGGCCGGCCGGGGCCTCTGGGGCCGCGAGCCGTACCCCGTGATCGCGGCCGGCGACGCCGCCCGTCGCGTCGGGGACATCCTCACCGTCCGCTTCCGGTGCCTCCGCTCGTTCCGGCGCGGAGGCTATCGCATCCTCGAGGCCGACGGGGCGGCCTTCGACGCCGTCATCCCGCTCGAGGTCTACCGGGCCCTGCCGGGTTCGCTCGATCTCGAGGAGCGGACGATCGAGGCCACGGGCTTCATCGAGACCTACAAGGACCGTCCGCAGATCATGATCGGCGTCCCCCTCCAGCTCAGGCGCGACGATGGAAAGGAGCGTCCATGACCGCCAAGATCACCCCGTCCGTCCGGGCCGAGCTCGAGGCGATCGTCGGCGCGGGCCAGGCCTTCTCGGACCCGGACAAGTCCTGCGACTACGGCCACGACGAGTTCTCGATGCGGGAGATCGCCTGCGAACCGGAGCTCGTCGTGCGGCCGGCGACCACGGCCGAGGTCGCCGCCGTGCTCAAGGTCGCGGCCGCCCACGCCGTCCCCGTGACCCCGAGGGGCGGGGCCACGGGCCTCTGCGGCGGGTGCGTCCCCCTCTGTGGAGGCATCGTCCTGTCGCTCGAGAGGATGGACCGCGTCCTCGAGGTCGACGCCGACAATCAGATGGCCGTGGCCGAGGCCGGAGTGCGGCTGTCCGATTTCACCGAGGCGGTCGAGGCGGCCGGACTGTACTTTCCGCCGCATCCGGGGGACGAGAGCGCCATGTTGGGCGGGCTGGTGGCCACCAACGCCGGGGGCAGCCGGGCCGTCAAGTACGGCACCATCCGCAACTATGTCCGCGGCCTCACGTTCGTGACCGCCGCGGGCGATGTCCTGCGGCTGGGCGGCAAGCTCGAGAAGTCGAGCACGGGCTACAACCTCATGCATCTCGTCATCGGCTCGGAAGGCACGCTCGGTGTCGTCACTGAGGTCGTCCTCCACCTCAAGGCCAAGCCGGGGATCACCCGCTCGCTCGTCGTGCCCTTCGAAGAGCTCGAACCGGCCCTGGAGACGGTGCCTCTCATCATGAAAGGGGGCATCGTTCCCCTGGCCGTCGAATTCCTCGAGATCGAGCCCGTCATCCTGACCGAGGAGCACATCCACAAGAGATGGCCGACCAAGCTGGGAACGACGCACCTGCTTGTCATCCTGGACGCCCCGACCGAGGACGAGATGGACCGTCTCTCGCAGGACGTGGCCGAGGCGTGCGTCGAGAAGGGTGCGATCGATGTCTTCATCGCGGATACGCCGAGCAAGCAGGACGAGGTCCTGGCCATCCGGTCCAAGATCTACGACGCAATCAAGTCCGGCACGGTCGAGATCCTGGACATCGCGGTGCCGCGCGCGGAAGTGGCCGGCCACGTCCGCAAGGTCCGCGAGGTCGCGGCCCGGCACGGGATGTGGCTGCCGACCTTCGGGCACGCCGCCGACGGCAACGTCCATACCCACATCATGAAGGCGCGCTACGAGGACGGCAGGATGGTGCCCGTGCCCGAGAGCGAATGGCGGGCCAAGGCTGACCTTGTCCGCGAGGAGCTTTTCCGCGATTGCCGGGCCCGGGGCGGCGTCATCTCGGGCGAGCACGGCATCGGGCTGGTCAAGAAACCCTACCTCTCGCTGGTCCTCGACGAGCCCCAGATCGAGCTCATGCGGGGCATCAAGCGGATCTTCGATCCCCGGGGGATCATGAACCCCGGCAAGATCTTCGATTGACCGCAAGGGGCCGCGCGCCGGCCCGGGAAGAATGTTGCGCGAGGTCCCGAATCGTGCTATGAATAATCCATAGGGGCGACGGAATCCTTCCGACAGGAGGTTCATTCATGATCGAAAGGGCCACCGAGATCTACGTCATCCTGGAGAACAAGCCTTCTCAGCTCGGAGACCTCTGCAGCTTCCTGGCTGAGAACGAGATCAACATCGACGCCATCGGCGTTTTCCACGACACGGCCAAGATCATCGTCCAACAGCTCAACAAGGCCGTCAAGCTCCTGTCCAAGCTGAACTATACGACCGAGCTCCGCGATGTCCTCAAGGTCGACCTCGAGAACAGGCCCGGTTCCCTGGCCGAGATCACGACCAAGCTCGGGGACGAGGGCATCAACATCGAATACTGCTACGGGACCCTATCCCGCAAGGGGAACGGCGTTTCCATCGTCATGGAC